>CALGZD010000291.1 GCA_937934635.1 uncultured Deinococcales bacterium | reverse complement strand
CGTAGTGGTGACGCTATCCTGTTTGTAACACCTAGAGAAAAGCGTATGCTTTACGGTCTTGAAAAAGCGACGAAGCAAAAAATTGAGATGATGTCTGCACCATCACTAGAGGTTATTAACGAAAAGCGTGTAAGTCGTTTTAAAGAACAAATTACAGCTACGCTTAGTGACCCAAGCGCTGCTGGTGACTTGCATATGTTCCGTGATTTACTTATGCAATACCAGCTCGATGAAGATTTCATGCCTTTAGAGATTGCTGCTGCACTAGCTGTCATGAATCAAGGTGGTAACCCGCTTCTACTCGATAAAGAACTGAAAGTAAGTAAAGGGCGCGATAGAGATGGCGGTCGTGATAGGGGTCGTGGACGCGACAGAGGTCGTGGTAGAGACCGTGGCAGAGGTAGAGACCGTGACAGGGATAGTGGTGATAGAGATGGTCGCCGTGCCAAAGGTGGTAGAGATAACGCTGAGGGCAAACGTGATAGAGGTGGTAAAAAGCGCAAGCCTGATACCTCAAAACGTGAAGGCATGACTACCTTCCGAATTGATGTTGGTCATGAACACGGTGTACGCCCTGGTAATATTGTTGGTGCTATTGCGAATGAGGCAGATATCGATAGTTCATACATTGGTCATATTGGTATTTTTGATGACTATAGTGTAGTTGACTTACCACAAGAGATGGCTGGTCATTTAGAAGAAAATCTACGGCATGTACGTGTTGTAGGTAGACCTCTGAACTTTTCAAAGTTTAAAGGCAAGATATCGAATAGCTCTAAATCTAGTGATAAAAAACTGGGTGATAAGAAGGCTAAGAAGAAGCGTAAACTTAAGAAGTCAAAGAAAGACTAAGCTCTTAGTTACATTTACTTTAGGGAAAGCAATTTGCTTTCCCTATTTTTTTGTATACTGTTCTAGTTTTTAGGTGTTTTTTGTAGTATGGGCATTGTGTAGTATGGGCATCGCTAATTTTTGACATTCCCTTCTTGAAATTACCTGTAGCTTGTAGCCACCTGTAGCTTATACTGAGTCCGACACTATCGTTAATTAATAGCGTTTCCATGTAATATTGATCTAATATTGATCCATGCTAAATGAGTTCGTTCCTACTCGTTACGAAGCTCGCCGATTAACTGACTTAAGTCAGTTAATCGTGGAAGAGCTTTTAAATGAGAAACACCATGCATCAAGTATTTTTATAGCTTGAAAAAATCGACCATTTCAGTAATTAGCTCTGAGTAAAAAGCCACCATGCGTTCGTTGGGTTGTTGGGCGTTGATTCTTTTGCTTAGTGGATCAGGTGCAGTGATAGTTGAGCCAGAAAGCTGCTCGAGCATTGCGTGACCACAAAAAGGAACATACATTTCTGAATAGCCCCCTTCGTGTGCTGCGACCAAACGACCATCTGTAATATCCATCAGTTGCTTGGTCATCTCTCGGTAAGTTTCGGCTGTACACATCATCCGAGCTAAAGGATCAAAGCTAACAGCGTCAAAGCCACAAGCGATGATAACGAGTTCAGGCTCAAACGCTTTTAGCTTGGGAATAACCAAACGCTCCATCACCTCTAGATAGCTTTTGTGCCCTGCACCAGGTGGTAGTGGTATGTTCATGTTTGCCCCTTGTCCTTCACCTTCGCCTATAGCGTCTATCTCACCTGTGTCTTGCGGATAACATCTTTCTTGATGAATCGAAATTGTGAGGACATCTGAACGGTCATAGAAAATCGCTTCTGTACCATTGCCGTGGTGTACATCCCAATCAACCACTGCGACTCGTTCAACTAGCCCCTTAGCTTTGGCAGCTTCAATAGCAACGGCGATGTTTGCAAATAAACAAAAGCCATTTGGAAAGTCAGGCAAGCAGTGATGACCTGGAGGACGAGAAAGGGCGTAAGCATTTTTATAGTCATCATTGAGGACACTTTCAACTGCTGCGATAACTAGCCCTGTAGATAAGGCTGCTATTTCAAAAGAACCCGGACCAAAAGGTGTTCTTAAGCCAAGTTCACCACCACCACTATCCGATATGTCTTTGAACTTATCCAAATAGTTTTGTGGGTGTACACGTAGTAAATCTTCTAAAGATGCTGCTGGCGCAGAATCACAGTGAAGCTCTTTTGACAATCCAGTTACATCCATCAAGTTTTTGAGGCGTCTTTTGGTTTCTGGTGCTTCAGGTAAGCCACCTGCAACCAGAGGTTGAACCAAGCCGCCTACATGTGCAAGGTGGGCATAGTTACCTCCTGTATGCCAAAAACATTTTTCGTCCCATAAAAAAGCTGTTTGATTCGGACTTGATGTCATATTGATTTACCTTTCTGTCTAGCAGATTGTGCTTGTTAATAGGTGCATTATATAGTGTGACGCTATTCTGTATGTTGCTAGAAATAAGTAGAAAAAAATTGAGGTTTGAAATGGATGGAATCAAGATAATTGAAAATGATATTGGAAGTGTTGAGGAGCTCGAGCTCAACTTACTCCACTCCCTAAAAAACTTGCAAACTCAATCTGAAAATAAAAGCCTTACCCTATCTGTAAAAGATACAGAAGGAACTCTTGTTGCTGGTGTCAGTGGTAGCAGCTCATATGGCTGGTTACTGGTAAAACTGCTTTGGGTTTCAGATAGCTATCAAAGACAAGGCCTAGGTACAAAACTAATGCAACTGATTGAAGAGAAAGCAAAAACATTTGGCTGTCATGGTGCATGGTTAGACACATCCAATGCTAAGGCAATGGAATTTTATAAAACTTTGGGGTATGAAAGCTTTGGGCAACTCAGTAATACTGCAACGCAATTTCCACCTGAACATCATCGGTGGTTTATGAAAAAGCTCTTTTGAAAAAGGTAGCTACTTTCCTTCTTAGTTTGAGATACACCGTTAGTTTGAGATAAACCCTATCCTTGTATGCCTTTAAATCTATATCTTAACTAAGGCTGCGTGATAGGCTTAACCATGACATCAAACTTAATATCTGCTGCTGAGCTTCATCAGAAGCTATTACAGGAAGCAAGTGCTGGACAGCTTTGCATTTTTGACACACGCTTTTCCCTAAAAGAAGTGCATAAGGGCTATGCAGATTATTTAGAAGGGCACATAGCAAGTGCCCAGTTTCTGGATTTAGATAAAGACTTATCTTCTCCAGCACAAGCAAATGGTAAAGGTGGACGTCACCCCTTAGCAAACCTAGAGACTTTTGAAGCAAAACTGCGACAACTTGGTTTGAATAGTTCAAGTGAAGTTATTGTTTATGATCAATCCAACGCAGTTTTTGCAGGGCGTCTTTGGTGGATGTTGAAGTATTTAGGGCATGATAATGTTCGTGTCTTGAATGGCGGTTTAGATGCATGGCTTGCTGCGGGGTATGAGTTGAGTCAAGATATTACACAAAAACCTGTTGGAGATTTTAAGGCTCGGATTCAGAACCATATGACAATTGGTATAGATGAGCTAAAAGAAAAGTATCAAGACGATAAGGTGGTACTGATTGATGCTCGAGCCGCTCAACGTTACCGGGGTGAGGTCGAACCCCTTGATAAACTCGCAGGTCATATTCCAGGTGCAAAAAACATTCCTTTTCAAAATAATTTAAAAGACAATCACTATAAATCAGTGCCTGAATTACAAGCAGATTACAAGCCCTTTGTGGAAGCTAAAGATGAAATCATTGTCTATTGTGGCTCTGGTGTTAGTGCAAACCACAATATTATTGCTTTGGCTGAAGCAGGCATACATGAAAATGTTCGTTTATATATAGGTAGTTGGAGTGAATGGAGTAGTCAAGACAATGCACCTATTGAGACAGATGCTTCATAAATGAAGACTCTTGTACGACCTTTAAAATAGCTTTGTTCACTGTTCTTTGTATGCTACAGGTATATGCAGAAACAGGAGTACTAGCATAAAATATCTAATAAAATTTATTTTAGCGATAAAGCTTAAAGTAAGCACATCTTAATGATACTTTAATGCTATGAGATAATGCCTAAAAAGAGGGAAATTTTACATGAGAAAGTAAGCATTCTGTGATGGTTTGATAGATAATATTACCTCAGTTTAGCTGTAGACGCTAAACGGGGTAGAAGAAACCTTCTACCATCTCCTCCCTAAAAACCCCGTGCCCCCCACACGGGGTTCCCTTTTGTAAAGACAATACGAGCAAACCCTACAACAATTAATGGCATTCGCATTATTAATACCAGCACTAGTGATTTAGTATTATACCGAAGTGAATCATGGATGTCATAGTCACAAACATAGCAAAGTTTCGTAATTTGTGTGCCCTTCGGTTCTAAAGGCAACTTTTTCTGCTGATTGATTATGACTTTTTTCTTTCAGTTTAGTATTAGTATATAGTTTGAGCTTGCTATGCCTTAAACGGTAGGTCGAAAATTTTTCTAGCTGATGGAATCCTTTTTGCAACTGCTGTAAATATTCAAAATACAGGATAAGGGTTGTGCAAGCTTTTTGGCTCTGTGATGCACCTATACTTCATACTTGGGTCGCATCTTAATACTGCTATTTGGGACTCTTTGTCTTGGATTATATTGCACCATGTGACTTCAGTTTATCGCTGCTAGAGTTCTTAGTCTTTTGGTTCTAAATACGTATTACCCAAAAACAATATGTCCATCTTTTCTAGTTGAGGATTTCAATTTTGCCTCAAGCTTGTTAGTAATCTACCTAGAATTATGACGGTTTACCAGATTTCGTGTATCGACTTGTGTAATCCTTGATTTAATCAGTTTGTCTTAAAATAATACACACGAAATCGGAAACCTTCTGAATTATCAACAAATGCCCTCTCAAATAGTTTCTGCTTAGGGCAAGGCTTCTCATTTATTAAAACAAACTTAATTCTTTTCAGAAAAGCGTGTTCGTGAATATCGTTATTTTAGTCGAATATAAAACGAATGCTAGCGTTGTGAGTGCTCATAGGCTTTAAAACCGTATTTTTAGTATTTTAAACGTTAAACTTGCATTACTTAAAATTATTTGTTAAGTTAATCATTAATAGTTGCAGGTGGGAATTAAAGCCTACTTGTGACTACGTTAGTAGAAGAAACCTTCTACCATCTCCTCCCTAAGAAACCCCATGTACCCCACATGGGGTTCAAATCCCCTATTTATGTTAAATTTGTAAGTTTTTTGTAAGAGTTATTAATATAATCTTAATCTTGAGTTTAGCGTTAAGCTAAACGCGTAGAAAAACCTTCTACCATCTCCTCCCTAAAGACCCCGTGAGCCCTCACGGGGTTTCCTTTTTGTCTTCTAATAGGGCTTTCCTGAAAGAAATTAGTTTTTCAACGGATGCTTGTGAAGTAAGCATAATTCTCACAATTGTCTTAATCTTTTAAAGCTAATGAGGTATGGGCTGTCTTGCACGCAAAACAGCTAAATTGTGTCACATGTGTTTTGAAGATGTGCTCAAACATCATAAAACCTATAAATTACGCTGTCTTCTTAGTTCACATATCTTTTTCACAGATATCTTTCACTTCACGAAAGGAATTAGCTACGTTTCATTAACAATTACTATGTACTATTTACTACAGTCCGTGGGGGGCATCGGGGAATGTTAAAACAAATGCTAGCTCCTACAACTAGCGGCGGGAAACTAATTAAAGCCTACATGATTCGGTTGTGGGCTTTTTTTTGGTTTTATGGTTTTTGATGAGATGTGCTTTAAGGCTCGAGCACGACCTTACCCGTCACGGCACGCCCTAGCATTTTATTGAGCGCCACAGCAGTATCTTCAAGTTTAAATACTTCTGAAATATGAGGTTTGATTTTACCCTCATCATGCCATTGCATTAATCTTTGCAAGGAAGCTGTAATCACTTTAGGGTTGTGTTTCATATATGCACCCCAAAACACACCAACCACACTGCAATTTTTTACCAATGTAAGATTTGCAGGTGCTTCAGGTATGCGTCCACTGGCAAAGCCAATGACCAGCAAACGCCCTTCCCATGCTATACAACGCAGGGATTTATCAAAAACATCTCCACCGACGGGGTCAAGGATGACATCAGCACCTTTACCCGCAGTTATGTCTTTCACTTTGGCAACGAAGTCTTCTTCTTGATAGTTAATCAGATGATCTGCACCGTGGGATTGGGCGAGCTCGAGCTTCTCTGCTGTACTAGCAGTAGCTATTACTGTTGCACCCATCGCCTTAGCTATTTCTACTGTAGCTAAACCCACTCCACCAGAAGCACCATGTACTAAGACAGTCTCACCTGCCTGCAACTGCCCTCGATGTGCCAAAGCAACTTCAGCCGTACCATAGGCAATCGCAAAAGCTGCTGCTTCCTGATAACTCATGCTATTTGGTATAGGCATCACACCAAGTGCTGGCACGCAAACCTGTTCTGCGAAAGCACCGTAGTCGAGTACTGTAGCAACACGTTGTCCTACCTTTAGTGCTACACCCTCCCCAACCGCAAGAATATCACCAGCCACTTCAAAGCCTGGGGTAAAGGGTAGCGGAGGTTTGACTTGGTACAGACCTTGCACCATTAGCGCATCAGCAAAGTTGACGCCACAAGCCTTGACTGCAATTACTACTTCGCCATCACCAGCTTCTAAATCAGGCAGGTCTTCATAACTTAAGGCTTCTGGTTTAGCCCATTCTTTACAAACGATTGCTTTCATGTATTTTTCTCCGATATATAGTTTTTACATTTATATCATATTGAGAAATTATAGAAAAACAATATATTAACGAAAAACTATGCTTTGATTGCTACTTTCATGAGACTCGCAATGTTCTATAGATTCAGCGTTAGCATTTAAATGGGCGTGTTAAATAATCGTCAAAGTGTAAAAGTGCAGACCCTATAATCACCTTTAATCACTATACAAACGAGTGCATTTTAAAGAGTTAACAACGAAACAAACTATATCGGGCAGCATGTATCAGCATTTATCAAATAAACACATCAGACTATCAACGCAGCTATTACTAATACTATTTTGTCTACTATTTATACAATGTATCCAGAGTAGTAATGCAACTGAAAATGCTTTGGGCTTTACAATTCAAGGCACTGCCTCTTGGTATGGTCCAAAGTTTGCAGG
>CALGZD010000290.1 GCA_937934635.1 uncultured Deinococcales bacterium | reverse complement strand
TAAGTATTACTGCCAGTACCACCTATGAACCTTTAATCTTTTCAGTATCTCAAACTTTCAATCTTTTGTGCCAAACAAAATCAGCAGAAGCTGGAGATAGATGCAATGTATCATCAGGTAGTTTTAGTGTCACTTGGCGAGATGTAATGAAACTAGAAGGGCGTGGTTTTGGAATCATCCCAGTTGGCTTGTTAGCATTAGATTCAGCCCTATCTGCTCAAGAATACACCTTGACCTTAAGCAATGAACAATCTGCCCAATACACAAATGGTGCGAACTGGAGCGTTCTTTTCAAAACTATTTATGATCCCTTTTTAATCGCTCTAAACGGTGAAACAGGTGGTTGGAAAGACAGTAACTTAACGGTCACATATCCGTTTGTCGACAGTATCTACACAACTGCTTTTGGCGATATACGCATGGCATCAGACATCTATGCAGACATTCTCTTTGCTGATGATAGGCTTTTAGAGAGCTATATCAGAGGTGTCACCTTAAACTTGCGTAGTGATTTATTTGGAGTTTTAGGCATCGCAGGCAACCTAGCTTATGACGCCCTAGCTGAAGTTATAGACGATCCTAATTCAGACTCGGCTACATTGCGTAAAATCCAAGAATATAGACGAAACAGTCTCAATATCAATAATTTATCTTTTACAACAAAAGTATACCCAGATGTTTATGTTTCTGCTGTTTTTAACGACCGTTGGGATTTCCTATCCAATACCACCCAGACTCCCACTCAAGCACCATGGAACTTTCAACCCGAAATACATGTAATTTGGGACCGTTGCTGCTGGGCACTAACAGGCTCTTGGGATACAAGCAATGGCGATATTAGCATTAGTCTAGGGCTGAACGATTTACAGCAAGGATTTACGCAAGATATTCCTGCAACACCTTTTGTTCTGCCTGGGCGAGAAAATAACTGATTTAGGCTAATCACTCACACAACACTGTTGATGAATAGTACACCGTTGCCACTTTTACAATTCGTTACCTTCATTCAGTACCTTCTCTAGTAGTCAACTAAATTTAATTGATGGTAGGTTATGTATACATGACCCAGCTTTTATCAAATCAGAGAAGACTTAGAACTATCTTATTATTGATTTTATTGCTTGTTGGTATAGCCTATGTATACTTTGCACTAAGCCCATCACACTATAGCTATTTTTTGAAAAATCACATGGGTCAGTATGATTACCAACCCATCGCTGGACAAGCGTACGGTATTCGCAGCGATGAATGGGGCATGGTCACGTCTTATTTTCAAATTGCCGCTAATAATGATTACCAGCGCTATAATCAAAACAGTCCTTATAAAGAAGATTTGCGTTTTTACTTTGGCTTGCCTTTGAAAGACTGGGCATTAGCTTTTAAGCCTTATATGTGGGGGTTTTTTACCTTAGGTGACGCAAGAGGATTTTCTTTCTACCACTTTTTTATGATTGCGAGTTTTATTCTAGGATATACGATATTTTTAGTGCAGTTACGGCTGCCTTTGTTATATGCAGCAATCATTGCATTAACCTTATTTTTTTCGCATCATCAACAAGTTTGGTGGTCTAATAACGCAGCGGTTTTTGCCTTAACAATTTGGATTATTATTCCCTTTTTAACGAATTGGTCCTTGTTTACAAAATTGATAGCTACATTTTTAATCAGTAGCGCTGCGCTTTTTTCATTGATTTATCCTCCATGGCAAATCAGTATGATTTACTTATTTGGGATTTTTGCATTAGCATTTAGACCTGAACGTTTTCGTATTGGTAATATAATAACTTGCTTTATTGGCTTTGCACTTGCTGTTGGGCTGTGTTTGTATTATCTAGTAGATATTGTTCCACTCATGCAAAATACAGTGTATCCAGGCGACAGGAGCTTTAGTGGGGGCTCGAGCCGTCTAGACTACCTCTGGACATTACTCTTTCCTCACAGCCTCATTTCACCAAACTACAGACCTATTGTAGCTGGCACCAACATGCCTGAAATTGGAACAGTTGCCAGCCTCTTCCCTCTTTGCTTGCTTGTCTTTGGAGATTACAAAGCACTCTTTCAAGCTATAAAAAATAATATCCTCAAAAGTTCTATTCTGCTCATCTTTGCAGTGATTATATTCTCTTGGATGTACTTACCAGTACCTAACACCCTTGGAAAATTTATATTACTCGACCAGATTGAATCTAAAAGAATTCTGCTAGCTAGTGGCACATTTATACTATGGCTTGTAGCTATTCTTGCTTTCCATACAAAGTGGCAACTCTCTTGGGGCAGGGTAGCACTTTACAGTTTTCTGGTGCTCTTTGCTTCATATGCTTACAAACAATCTATAGGCTCTCCTATCGCCATAGACCGTTTTGATGTGCTTGTACTACTACCTGCAATCGTCATTATTTTTTGGAAGTTGTTTCTTCAAAATAGGTCTAGATATACACTTACACCTTCTAAAAACTTTGCTTACCTATTTGCAGGTCTTGCCCTAGCCTATAACGTAGTTGCCTTTGGAGGCTTCAACCCTTTGCAATCATCACATGACATTTTTGCAGTCAGCAAGCAAGAAAAAGTGATTGCACTCAACGAATATATAGAAGAAAGTGACTTAGAAGGTCTAGCTATTGGTAGACATACCGCAGCATCAGCAAGCGGTCTCTCTATCCCTACCTATAATCATGTCTTACTAACACCACAATTAGACTTCTTTAGGGAAAAGTTTCCAGAATTAGACGATACTAGCTTTAACACTGTCTTTAACCGCTACACCCATGTTGTATTTAATAGCGAACTCGA
>CALGZD010000289.1 GCA_937934635.1 uncultured Deinococcales bacterium | reverse complement strand
ATAAACAACAAAAAAAGCAATAAAAAAAAGGATGCTTTTCCACACAAGCATCCTTTTTTCTATTTTTGAATCGATAAAGCTCTTCCACGATGAACTGACCTAAGTCAGTTAATCGGCGATGCAGATGCACAGCGCGAGTAGGAACAAACTCATTTAGCACGGGTCAATATTAATATTACGTGGAAACGCTAATAATCTCAGTTGATTACTTTACTATATTCATAGCCAATCGGCTGTTCTTCTTCAGGTACACGTGCCATCGCTGCTTCATGCGCTTCTCGCACAAGTGAATCGCTCGATGGATCTTTTTCGACTTTCTCTTCTTTAGCCTGAATTTCAGCTTGTTTACTTTTCTTCTTCGTTTTAACTTTATTGCGCTGTGCTTTATGACGTAGTTTTGAACGACGCTCCATGTTATCTTCAGCATCTTGCTCACTCAAAGGCTCTGTGACAATCATCGTCATGATATTGCCGTCATGCTTTTTTCCTTGTAAAACCTCAATATCTACCGCAGGAAAAATTTCCTTAAGTTGCTGTGACAAAAATACCATGTCTTGACGTTTGCCACGCAAACGTATAACGATAATGTCTGAATCACGACGCCCCTCTGTAAAACTAGCTTTGATTCCTAGCTCAGTGGCAGCACTTGTAACTGAACGACGAATTCTATTTTCAGTTTGTTCAAAGTTCCTCATATTATCTCTGCCATGTACCTCTCTGCCATCTCCGTAACTTTTGCAAGACCTATAGGCAAACAATATAGTGACCTATTTGGAAATAGTTTTTACAAGTCTTTTGTTTACTATTTCAAATTCATAAACAATTTATGAACATTCAACACACTTTTATGAAAGCCTAATGTATAGCGCTATAAGGCTAAAACCTACCCATACACTACCTATACAACTAGTACCTACCCACTATAATAAACAACTGTCATCCAATCATTAACAAGGCAACTAAGATTGGTGTCATATTTTAACGGTTTATTTTAAAAGTAGATATTGCCATTTAAAATCAATACTTAAGTTGCTATCATGAACATTCTCCTATGCTGCCCAGCTTTCAAAACCTCTCACAACAAAAACAACAAAACCTAATTACGGTGCTAAGGTAGTATGAACAAGCGTTTTATTGGTCTCTCAGATGTTACTCGCTTGAGTTTATTCAGTGAGCACAAAGGTCCAGCAGTTCTTATTACTACAGAAGAACGTCTTGATCTTTTTAAAGCCAGCGATCTTTTTAATAGTCCTGCTAGTATTAACCCCTTTATTCAAGACTGGTCCATACGAAAAGACAAAGTCGTCTTAAGCTTTGAACAAGCTATAAAAGCATTTCCAAATGATCCAGATGCTCTACAACTGAGGCTCGAGCTCAATCAATCGTACCCACGTGAGCAGCTCTTAGAGAATTTCCTAGACTATGGCTTTGAAAGAGATGACTTACCAGGCTTTAGCATCCGTGGCGATACCATCACACTCTATTTTGAAGAAGACGAAAGCCATAATCTGCGCTTGGAATTTTTTGGTGATGAGCTTGATAACATCAAATACAAAGATAACGATGTAAAAAGTTTTGATATCAATCCACTGCCTGATGTTGAGCTAAGTGATGAAAGCTGGACAGCAAAACTCATCGAGAAACTAGATGGTCCACTTTTTCTTGATGCACCTGAACTTTACTACGGAGAGGTCAGTGAACTTGAGAGCGATCAAGAAAGACTGGCGTGGTTTTGGCAACACTGTCGTGAAAGACAGTGTGTATCTTTTGGACGAGATGAATTAGACCTAAGCGAAGAAAAGTCTCCCCTAACATCCTTAGGTTATTACCGAGGAAAGCTTAAAGAATTCGCCGAAGAAGCTGAGACTTGGCTCAAAGATGGCTACAGCATTAACCTCATCTTACGCTTTGAGCGTACAGGGCGCTATCTTCAAGAAAAAGTCATTGACCATCTCAATGTCGCATGGGGACGTTATATCAAGCACGAAGCAGGAACGCTTCGGCTCATTTTTGAAGGCAATACCCGAGGTGGTTACAAAGACGATTCTAAAAAACAAATCGTCCTAACCGAGGATTTACTCTATGCCTACCAAGGCACACGTAGCCTAAAACGCTTGCCTGGCAAAAAAGTAAGCGATGCTACCCAACTCAGCATCGGTGATTACTTAGTACATCCAGAAAGTGGTATCGGTAGATTCTTGGGCTTAGAACCACGTACAGTTCTTGGCGTGACCAGAGACTACTTGATTTTGCAGTATGCGGGTGAAGGTAAAATCTATTTACCAATTGACCAGTTGCCCCTGTTGCGCCGTCACCCTGGTACAACGGACACACCACCACGACTATCTACGCTGGGAACAAATGAATGGGCGAGGGCTAAAGAGAAGGCTCGAGCCAGTGCCCAAGCCTTAGCTCTAAAACTCATCAAGGTTTATGCCGAGCGTCAAATCGTTGAAGGCGAATCTCTTGGACCAGTCGAGGGTTGGTATGAACAAATCGATGCCAGCTTTGAATTTGAATTAACTGCTGATCAAGCTAGGGCAATTGATGAAGTCCTTGCGGATATGGAAAAACCACATCCGATGGACCGACTTGTATCAGGCGATGTCGGTTTTGGTAAAACTGAAGTTGCCATTCGTGCTGCACACCGTGCAGTAGGAAATCAAAAACAAGTTGCCCTACTTGTACCCACAACTGTCCTTGCCAAGCAGCATTACGAAACACTTTTTGAACGCTATAAAGACATGCCCGTTGTAGTAGAAATGCTCTCTCGCTTTTCTTCAACTAAAGAGGTGCAATCTACCCTTCAAGGTCTAAAGAGTGGCTCGGTAGATATTGTCATCGGCACACACAAGCTCTTGTCTGATGGCATCATCTTTAAAGATTTAGGCTTGCTTATCATAGATGAAGAGCACCGCTTTGGTGTTGCTCAAAAAGAACGTATCAAAGGCTTTAAAGCAAACGTAGACATCCTAAGCTTATCTGCCACACCTATTCCTAGAACGCTATACATGAGCATGGTGGGCTTACGTGACATCTCACAAATCACCACACCACCACAAGGACGCAAACCTATCCAAACTGTCTTGCAGCCCTACAATCCAAATGCCATTCGGGATGCAGTCATGTTCGAATTAGAACGTGGAGGTAAAGCTTTCTATATTCATGACCGCATTGGCTCCATGGGTTCAAGAGCGATGATTTTGCAAACCCTCATTCCTGAAGCACGCATCGGTGTAGCCCACGGGCAGATGAGTGGTGCAGAACTTGAAGAAGTCATGGTTGCTTTTGAAGATGGCGCTTATGACTTACTCTTAAGTACAACTATCATCGAATCAGGTATTGATATTGGTAAAGCAAACACGCTTATCGTAGAACGTGCCGACCGCTTAGGTTTAGCACAGCTCTATCAGCTTCGTGGACGTGTCGGACGTAGACAAACAGAAGCGTGGGCATATCTCCTCTACCCTGGTAAGTTGACTGAACAAGCACAGCGCAGACTCTACGCTATTGCCGAACTCAATGATTTGGGCAGTGGTCACTTGCTAGCTGAAAAAGACATGGAAATTCGTGGTGTAGGCAACTTACTAGGTCCAGAACAACATGGTCAAGTCAATGCTGTATCGCTTTCTGTATATACTGAGCTGCTTGCAGAAGAAATCGCCAAGCTTAAAGGTGAAGTGGTTGATAAAACACCACCAGCAAAAATTGATATTTCGCTGGATGCTAGAATTTCACCAACTTACATTGCCGATGACGAGGCACGTATCACCTTCTACGGTAGAATTTCAGATACCAAAAGCCTTGCTGAAATTGGCAGAATTCGCAATGAACTCCGTGCCAACTTTGGTCCTATTCCAGAAGAAGTTAAGAACTTTATGGAGCTAGCAAAACTAAGAATACTAGCTACGCAAAAAGGCGTGTCAAATATCAACGAACACATGACTGATATTGAAATCACCTTTCACCAAGATGGAGTTGAGAATCTTGATTATGATGCTCAAGGGCTTAAAAAGTTACCTCAAAGTATTGAAGTAACAAGTTATCCGCCTGGTTTTAGCATTAAGAAACGTGGCATAAAACAGGAAGAGCTTAGTAAAGTTTTGAGCGATGTTTTGTATTTGTGTAGTTAGAAATTCAAAGGTTATACTTATCCCAAGCTAACCAAGCTAAACCTTCACAAAGTCCATTGCGTAGAACTTCCTCTGAAGCATTCTGATAACCATATACCCGAATTCCAAATATATGGAGCATAAGGCTTGTCGCTCTACTTTTTGCAAGCTCTGCTTCAAACTCTCGCTCCAGATAATACCTATATCTATCTTCAATCTTTTGTAATTGCTCACTCGCTAGTAAATGTAATTCACGATTTTCAAAGGCTAGCTCGAGCTGACTCTTTACCAAAAAACAACTATAGTAATCACTGGCTATAGAAACCGAAACCATCTCTTCAAGCATGTCACAAAGTGATTCCAAAACCGAATCTGATTTTTCAAATCTAGCATCAATAGCAGCAAGTGACTGACTTGCATAGTATTCAAGAGATTCTCGAAACAATCCTTCTTTATTACCAAAGGCCAGATAGACACTACCTGGTTTAAGCCCTGTTGCCTTGAACACTTGTTGCATAGACGCACCATTAAAACCATGCCTCCAAAACAAGTTTGTAGACTCTTCAATTACTTTTTCACGTTCAAACAGAGCTTTTGCCATAATTACTAAAACTTGAAAGAAGATAGTTAGATAAGACTCGCAGAAATTACCTTACCTTATCTACTTATTTAAAATACAACAAACTTGAACGAATATTCAAACTTAAGTCCTATAAATATCACGCATTCGCTCAAAAATATCTAATCCCTGCTGCATGAGCACATAGGGTTTATCAATCAAAACCCAATTCTCAGCAATTTTGTCACCCTCTCGCCTATACATGTCCACTACACGCATATCAATCGCTGTGTTAGTTGCTGGCATACCCATGTAACCACCACCCGTTACCTTCATGCTCAAGCTGGGCCAGCCAACCCACCCACCATAGTTGCCCTCAGTAAAGCGTGATTTGTGACCGTTAAAGTTGCGTGTGCTATAAAGTGCTTTTCTAAATGGCATTTGGTGCTGACGCTTAAATCCACCAATGCTCAAGGTAGAACCTATGCCGCTTGGTCCATACCAAATCATATCTTCGTGCCATGTCTCGGCTAACTTGGCAGGGTCCATATCCACATCTGGATTTGTCCCAAGGTCATGCGCCATACGTTGTATAAGCTCTAAAGTCTTAGCACCTTCAGCAGCATCTTGCGTATCAAGCACAATGCCATCATGCGTGCGAGGTCCAGACCAGATGAATTCAGCGCCTGTTTGCGGAGGCATAGGGTTGACTCCCGCTTGATTCATCACACTGATAAGGTCTGAATGAAAGTAGGTCTCAGCAATTTTGCCATTCTCAATTCGGTGAAATTCGCAGTAACGCAAAAAGGTCATCTTGCCAGTTGAGGGTATACCAAGCCAGTTTCGCTCAAACATACCTAAGAAGTGTCCTGTACTGTTTACCCAATTTCCACCGTAAACAGATTCACCACCTATAAATATATCTGGTCTACGCTGTACATAGTCAAAGCTATTCAGAAATGGTTTATAGAAAGTTTCAGCAACCGCCTCTGCGCCTTGTTGTTCTTCGAAGGGGTATACGCCATGCCACAGATAATCAGAGCTTGTGTAATTTGCTATAACGCTTGCAACTGTATCAGTATTGGCGCTTTCTAGTTCACGTTGATATTCAAGAACCAATTCTTTATTTTCTAAGTTTAGCTTTGGGTCTATCTCTTGAAAGCTAAATCCCAAATGGTCTTTGCTCATGCTGCTCCTAAATGTATAAGTTTGGCTTAATGTACTACGTATGCACATTTAGGTCAACGGGTATGCATTCGATAATTCTTATAGCGTTTCCACATAATAGACATAATAGCTACGAAGCTCTACGATTAGTAGTTCCACGATTCACTGCTGTTGCAGTGAATCGGCGAGGCAGATGCCTGTGAAATTCATACAGGGTGCGAGTAAGAATTAACTCACTTAGTGTGTACAGTTGTTACGAAGCTCTACGATTAACTGACTTAGGTCAGTTAATCGTAGAAGAGCTGTTAGAGATGTATTTCTATTCTAAAGAACGTTATCTAATTTGAATAATACTTGCAACTGAAGGCACACCACTACTGTTTGTAGCAAAGAGGAAATAGTAGCCTGGTGAAACCACATTTCGATTTGTATGCGATGTTAATTGATAATTACCACTACCAAGATTACTAAAGCGAAGAGCATCTTGGCGCAAGTCTGTATTCATACTATGTGTTACGGACGAAA
>CALGZD010000288.1 GCA_937934635.1 uncultured Deinococcales bacterium | reverse complement strand
TTCATTTATCGGAATCATTCCGAAATATCTTGACGCTCTATGCCTTGAGTGATAGCATTCATATATGACTGTATGGCAGGTATTCTTCTATGCTCTACTTACTGCATTAGCAACTGGTTTAGGTGCATTACCCTTTTTATTTTTAAAAAATGTTTCTAAACGAAACCTCGCCCTAGCCAATGCAATCGCTGCAGGTCTGATGGTCACTGCTAGCTATCAACTTATCCATGAAGGTTTACAATACAACCTTTGGCGTACAGTCATAGGCGTTATTCTGGGTCTTCTGCTTATCCTCATTGGTGAACGTATTTTGAGTAGTCGAGAAGATGTTCATGTAGGTGATTTAGAAGGTGCAGGTGCCATGAAAGCCCTGATGATTGTTGGCGTCATGACCTTGCACTCTTTTGCTGAAGGCATCGGCGTAGGTGTGTCTTATGGTGACGGCTTTGCTTTTGGGTTATTTATTACACTCGCCATAGCTATTCACAACATTCCTGAAGGGATTGCTATCAGTGCAGTGCTCGTACCCCAAGGTGTTCCTGTTTGGCGGGCTGCGTTGTGGAGCATTTTTTCCAGCTTGCCACAACCTCTTATTGCTGTTCCTGCCTTTTTATTTGTTTCAGTCTTTCAACCTATTTTACCTTTAGGCTTAGGGCTAGCAGCAGGCGCAATGATCTGGATGGCCATTTCAGAAATTTTACCCGAAGCGCTAGAAGACGCACCTGCACCTCAGGTAGCTACAGTCTTTACACTTGCAGTTGCTGCTATGACAATTTTTCAAGCTTTAATTGGCTAACAAAACTCAATTGTACTGAGTAAACCAGCGAAAGGCCATCGCCACCGCTGCGGCAATCAAACCTATACTGGTGTAACCTGCAAACTTATCAACTGACCTGTCTCTTGGTAAACCTTGACGAATGAAACCCCAGAGCAAGCCACCAATAACTCCACCGACATGCCCCCAAAGCGACACATTTGGAATGGCTAGTGAAAAAATGACAATCATCGCTATCCACTGAAGCAAAGAATTCATAAGACGAGTATCACGTCGCTGTGGGTCAAGCCACGCATCTGCTAACAACGCACCACCTACACCTAATACACCACCTGAAGCACCAACAAGGGTTAGTTGATCAGAAGCTTGCAAGATAGAAGTGATGTAAGCGCCAAAAATCGTACCCATGACAAAAGAGGCTAAGAGATTTCCCCAGTGCCTACGACTTTCGTACAACCTACCTATATCAAACAATACATAGGTGTTCATACCAAAGTGCAACCAACCACCGTGCAATAATCCGTAAGACAAATAGCGCCAGTAGGCTTCACTCTCTGGTATTTGTGGATAATTCAGGAAAAAGGCTGCTATAGCAAAAGACACATTTTGTCCTAGCTGACTATCAATAAAAAGTTGGGTAATCCAACACAAGACAATAAAGCCAGCAAGACCATAGGTTCCAATCTTTCTTTTTGGTTTAGGAATAGTTGGGATAGCAGCGCCAAATAAACGTAGCTTATTAGCAAAGTTTTCTCGTAAACCTTCAGGTGCATAGATATAAGCCTGAGAATAGAGTTGTGCTGCAACTTCACGCTGACCACCATTTTCAGCAGCATTCGCTAGGATTTCTAAGGTTTGAAAGGGGTGAACATGTGGCAAAGGCTGCGATAAAAGCTCACGTGTTTTGTTAAAGTCACCGCGCTCAGCAATCAAACGTGCCTCACTTAAAGTTATGCTTCTAAAGGCAATTGGTCCTTGCTGCTTTTCAAAGCGTTTTTGCATTCGGCTAAATTCAAGCTCGGCAGATTCTGATTCACCAAGTTCGAGAAATGCTTTAACACGTGCAGACATGGCTAAAAAAGCATTGTCACCACTTTCAGGAACAGGCATGTGCAAAACATCGTGCCACTTTTGTTCTAAAGCGTACGCTTGCAAACGAATCAGGGTATTGTCTTGTAAATCTTCAGATAGTGCTAAAGCTTCGGCTGCATCTGATTTTTGCAAAGCCACTTGAGCAATCAGTCGCTTAATAGCCATACGACCATCTGATGTCCAGTACAGTGCATTAGCAAGTTGCTTAGCAGGCACATATTGCCTACGTCGAGCAATTAGCGTAACTAAAAAAGGTCCAAAAATATAAATAATGCCAAAAATAAGACTCACAAGCTGAAGTGCTTGTGTTGGCTGTTGATTACTCCAAAACAGATAAGCCACAAAGCTTGCAAGCAACGTTGCAACAATTGTTTTAAGAGGGAGTTCGTTATACCAAGGGGCTAGCTTAGCCCACTGGCGACTACTGTAAAAGCCCGAAATTGCGATGATAATAAGAAATATGCCTAGTTCACTCATGATAATTGGATAACTTATCTATTCGATAAGCTGTACAGATAGTATAACCTTGAGAAGATGGGTAAATTATGTTTTCTAGTTGTGAGGCTCGAGCCACGAACGAGTATACACATCCCATAAATATACAGCGAGAAGTATATTAGAGTTCATCTATTCCTGCAATATGCGAATACAAAGAAAGATATACAGAACCATACACACCAAAATACACGGCAATTATGCATAGTATTCATCTCCATAAACATGATAGCTTAAAGACTAACTGTTTTGTGTAGGCTACTAGTGGAGGCTAATATACGCTCTGAAGTTGCACCTACGCTCCCATAATTAAAGCATAATTAAGGAAAAGTCCTATGACTGCTGTTACTATCTTTTTGACTCTCATTTGTATCGTTTTAGGTTATATATTGGGTGGTATCCCAACAGGTTATTTTATTGCAAAATTGCGTGGGGTAGATATTCGTTCAATGGGGTCAGGCAACATTGGTGCCACAAATATTCTTCGGTCAATGGGACGTATACCAGCAGCTATAGTGGTTTTGCTTGACCCACTCAAAGCAGCCTTCGCTGTACTTATTGCTATGTGGCTCAATATCGGTCCTTGGGGCGTAGCATTAACAGGTTTGGCAACTGTATTAGGTAACATGTTCAATCCATTTTTGGGCTTTAAAGGTGGTAAGGGCGTCGCTACTAGCCTTGGTATGTTTTTACCCATTGACCCACTGACATCATTAGCATCTATCATGATTGGTATTTTTGGCATAGCTATCGGACGATTTGTTTCTTTGGCAGCGCTGATAGGTATCTTTGCAGCATTTTTCTTGCACTTAAAAGGTGATTGGACTTTGCCAACTCTGCTCCTTGTTGTTGTCGTGTTTTTACTAACAATGTACACCCACCGAGAAAATTTAAAGCGTTTATCACAAGGTACTGAAAGTCGTATTGGTACAAAAGCAAATTAAAGTTGTATCATTTTTAATATGGCTAATTACCATCTTGCACAAGTAAACATCGGACGCATTTTAGGACCAATGGACGGACCTATCATGAAAGGCTTTGCTGACCAACTTGAGGAAATCAATCGCTTAGCAGATGGATATCAAGGCTTTGTTTGGCGTTTACAAACAGATGAGGGCGATGCTACGGCTTACCGCCCTTTTGAAGATGACGACATGATGCTCATCAATATGTCTGTTTGGGAATCCGTTGAAGCACTATTTGACTACACCTACAAAAGCGACCATCTAAAAGTGATGCGTGAGCGTGCTAAATGGTTTGAGCCAATGAAGGAAATGCATATGGTGCTGTGGTGGATTCCTGTTGGGCATATTCCTACAGAGCAAGAAGCTATTGCGAAGTTAGAGCTATTGCGAAAGAACGGACCAACGGCTGAGGCTTTTAGCTTTAAAGATCATTTTCCAAGACCAAACTAATATAATTCAAGCTGGACCAGACGCATGTTTCAGTCCGATACCTTTCAGAAAAGCACGTAAAACATTATTTTTACAATTTCGATAATTTCTGTGGTCTTCTCGCCTAAACATGGCACCCAATTCATATTTACTAACAGACATATCAACACTCTCTAAAATTTCTAGAATGTCATCACTTTTCAAATCTAACGCAATGCGTAATTTCTTTAAGACAATATTATTCGTTAGATAGTCTTCAGCTTCGGGCAGTGGACCATCTCTCCGACCACGCTTTTCAATAATCAAAGCATTGAGAAAATTTGCGAGCTCTTCATCTTCCATGTAAACAAAGCTTTCTTCAGGTTCATGTTCATTGTCATGTTCATCACTCAACCAAGCGTTTAAATCTTTAGGAGTTACTTCAAGCTCCACCAAAGCAAAGATAGCAAGTAGCTTTGCTCTATCGTAGTTAAAAATAGTTTGTATGTGGCTAAAAATTTCGTTATTATTCATATATACGTATCATACTCTTTTAGCATTTTGCTATTTCCTCAGCATTCGAATTTACTAGTTTTGAAAGGAGTAATACCAATTCCGTTTAAATCTGTAGTTTAGTCTGATATCATTCTTATAACATACGGAATATGGTTGAGCAAATGAAGCTATAAACGTATTACTCTACTACATGTATTTTCGGACTCGGTATAAAAATGAAAAGTGAAATACAACAAAAAATAGAAGCACTTTCAAAAGAAATATATGACCTAAAGCGTCAGCTCTCCGAATTACGACGTAAACGCCCCTCTGAAGTCGTTGAGAACTATAGCTTTACAAATTTACAAGGGAATATAATAGGCAACATAACACTTTCAGAGCTCTTTGGCACTAAACAAGACTTAATCGTTATTCACAACATGGGTAAGGGTTGTAGCTACTGCACCATGTGGGCTGATGGTTTGGAAAGCTCGCTTGCACACATTCAAAGTAAAAGTGCGATTGCGATTGCTTCTCCAGATACGCCAGAAGTGCAAAAAGAATTTGCTGATAGTCGCAATTGGTCTTTTCAAATGGTATCAACACAAAACAACAGCTTCACTGCTGATATGGGTTTTCAAGCAGAAACACATGTTATGCCAGGTGTATCCGTTTTTTGGAAATCTGATGACGGGACAATCTATAGAACAAACCAAGATGTCTTTGGTCCAGGGGATGACTTTAATCCTGTTTGGCACTTGTTTGATTTACTTAAAGGTGGTTCTGGTGATTGGCAGCCACAGTTTTCTTATAGCTAATGGCAATATTTCGATGAAGGAGCAAATTAAAAGGCAATCCCCCCTAGCCCCCCTTAATAAGGGGGGAATGTTTTGCTTGATTTCTAGCCCCCTTGTTAAGGGAGGAATGTTGTATTTGATTTTTAGCCCCTTTATTAAGGGGGCGGTGAGCAAAGCGAGCGGGGGATTCATCACAAGAAATAGCAATACAAAAACCAATAGAGTAGTGCTCTTTAAAGTAGTGCTCTTTAAAGTAGTGCCCTTTAGAGTAGTGCCCTTTAGAGTAGTGCCCTTTAGAGTAGTGCCCTTCTTAATTTCGCACTTCAACACAGTAAACAGAATTTCCAATAAACCCCCTCTAACGTATAGAAAGTCTATTCTGTGAGAATTCCAGTTCTGGCAGGTCCAACTGCATCTGGCAAAACAGCCTTAGCGCTAGCATTAGCAGAAGCACTTGATTTAGAAATCATCTCAGCAGACGCTATGCTTGTCTATAAAGGTATGGACATAGGCACCGCTAAACCCAGTCGTGTTGAATTGGCAAGCGTGCCACACCATATGATTGACATCATTACACCTGACATGCCTTACAGCGTAAAGGATTATGCAGAAACGACTGAAGCAATCATTGAAGATATTCTTTCTAGGGGCAAGCTGCCAATTGTTGTTGGTGGAACGGGCTATTACATTCAAGCTTTAGCAAAAGGTCTGCCCACTGTTCCAAAACCTGATATGACAGTGCAACAAGAGTTTTGGAATCGTTTTGAGGAAGAGGGAATTGACCCACTCCATGCTGAGTTAGAAGCCTTTAGCACAGAGGATGCCATTAGGACACAACGCAACCCTCGACGTGTGATTCGTGCTTTAGAAATCATCAAGAGAACAAATAAAGCGCCAAAGGAATTTAAGAATACTTTACCTAAATATCAATATCAAAAGTTTTTTTTGAATCCTGAATCTGAAGCATTAAAAGAACGTATTCATTTGCGAACTGAGCAAATGTTTGAACAAGGTTTACTTAAAGAGGTTAAGCAACTTGTAGCCCTATATCCAAATAGACCTACCGCTATGCAAGCGATAGGTTATAAAGAAGTCTTAGCTTTTTTTGATGGTAAAAGCACAATTGATGAAATTAAAGAAGCAATCAATGTGGCAACAACACAGTATGCTAAGCGGCAGCGCACCTGGTTTCGTCGAGAGCATCGTAACGAAGCAGATGTTGAGGCTATGCAAGAAAGCTTCTCGGTCAATGAATTACTTAGTAGGATTGGGGCTATGAATTAGGGAAAAGCGTAAAAGACCTAATTACTTCTGCCCAGGTAAGGTCATACCTGTAATATCTCGCAAATTTCTTGCACTTGGTGGATCATAACGTTTTTGAATGCGCTGTGCCATTTCGTAATACTCAACAACCTGTTCAGTAGAAGCACGCCAACCCCACTTTTGCATATCCTGCCTGCCCTGATCTGCTAATTGCTGACGTAGTTTTGTATTATCGAGCAATTCACTAAGTTGACTTGTAAATTCACCTAAATCACCTGGCGTAAAAAGGTAGCCGTTACTTCCATGCTGAATCACATCTGGTATGCCACCTGCTCTTGCTGCAACCGCAGGTGTACCTGACGCCATGGCTTCCATCGCTACAAAGCCAAGCGTCTCAGTATCAGATGGAAACGCTAAAACATCTGCTGAGGCATAGGCTTCTGCAAGCTCATCGCCTGTCATATAGCCCATAAAACTTGTATTTGTGTCTTTTAGTCTCTCTTTTAGATAGTCATCTGCTGGACCAGACCCCACAATAGCCAAATGTGCATTTTTGATTTGACTAATTGGGGCATAAAGCCAATCAATACGCTTTTCGAAAGAAACTCGTCCAACATATAAAATAAGCTTTCGGTCAGGGTTTCCTTCCGTGAGCTTGTGTCGCATTTCGGAGGTGGCTTTAGTTGGATCAAATCGTTCTGTATCAACTGCCTTTGGCCAAAGGCGTACACGTTTTATACCTAAAGCCCTCGCACTATTAACCATTGGCTGACTGGTACAAAGATTCACATGCGCTTGATTATGAATATCACGAAGATAGTTTTTAGAGACTGGCTCTAAAAAAGGCAGTTTTAAATGCACAACGTATTGTGCAATGTCAGTATGGTAACTGCTTAATATAGGCAAAT
Source organism: uncultured Deinococcales bacterium (assembly GCA_937934635.1). The sequence continues at coordinate 341 of CALGZD010000288.1, read as the reverse complement.
TACGCTGTTTCGCAATCGTCGTACCCCACAAACCCATAGCCACAGGACTCACCACATGAACAACATCTGGTTTAAATTTATCTAGCTCACGCCCTATTTTTGGTCGTGGCAAACTTACATTGAGTTCTGGATACCAAGGTCTAAAAGGAATACCTGCTACACGGACAACTTTGTGTCCTGCATATTCTTTTGGAGGATTGTGTGGTGCAAAAACCAATGCTTCATGACCAAGCTCGGCAAGCTGCTCGAGCGTTCTTGTAACTCTTGAAACAACACCATCAATCTTAGGAACAAATACTTCAGTAAAAAAAGCAATTCGCATGTGCTGCTATTGTACGCCA
>CALGZD010000287.1 GCA_937934635.1 uncultured Deinococcales bacterium | reverse complement strand
CAAGCAACCAAGTCATGCGTTGCTTCAATAATCGCCTGAAAATAGTAGACAAGTGCTTTTGCCATCTGGGCAGGGTCATCGTCAAACCGTTCTGCTGCTGTTAAGGGGTGCGATTCAGGTCGAGGATCAATGCCAAGACACACTCTTGTATTTTTTTCTTCGGTTACTTCAACTATTTTTTCAGCAAAGGTCAGCATATCTACTCCTCAAAGAATTCTTGCAATCCTAATTCTAGCCTACTTAATTAACGCTTAGACTTAAAAAAGTCCTTAAGTATCATTTCAGATTCTTTAGCTAATATTCCAGACTTAACTTCTATTTGACGTTTCCAAGTATGTCGCTGTAAATCTGCGACACCACCATGTGCGCCTTCTAATGTATTGCTAGCACCATACACAACCTTCGGTACGTGTGCTTGCATCATTGCCCCAAAGCACATAACACAAGGTTCTAAGGTGACATATAACGTAGCATGGCTTAGTCGCCAATCTGATTTTTGCTTCGCTGCTTCTCGCATGACAAGTACTTCTGCATGTGCGCTTGGGTCTTGCAAAGTCTCGGTTAAATTATGTCCACTAGCAACCACAGTTCCATCTTTGACAAGAACGGCTCCAACAGGCAATTCACCTTTTTCAAAAGCTTTTTGTGCTTCCGCCAATGCCAGTTGCATAAAGTAAAGATCTGCATTTACAGATTGCTTTGAAGATTTGACACGACTATCAGCACAAATATGCTCAACCCACAAAACTTCATTATGCGAAGCAATTAAATGTATTGCGTCTCGGTCTTCTTTTGGAATCTTTTTGTCAATCAAGATTTCTTTTAGCTTTTTGCTTCCTACTTCTAGCCTTAGCCTATCCCCTGCTAATCGAGTTCTCAACTGTAACTCAGGGAACTCTAAAAGCTTGTCAACGTCTACTTCATTTTCCAAATCGACTAATTGAACGTGGATAGACTTTAAAGCGACTTCTAAAGTTTGTTTGTCTAGAATAGGTTGAGAGATAGTAGTTACTTTACTTACTTTGTCTATAATCTCTAATTGTCCATAAGCTATGCGTGCTTGTTTGCCTTTGGGTAAGCTGATGCGTTTTGGGGTTTTTGAATTTAAGGACGCCCTGATTGATTCTATGTGATTGTAGGTAGGAGGGAGGTGGGCTCGAGCCAACCCTCTTGCAATCTCATGACGCTGACTTGCCCTATCCATCTTCAACAAATCACGAACATCCAAAACAGAATGACCAAGCATATTATTGTCAAAGTGAACTTCTTGCTCACTCTGAACATCTGCAAGCTGCGCCAGCTTTTCTTTAATATTCGGATACTTTTCTGCTAACATCGGCAAAACGTCTTGCCGTAACCACACTCTCGTATAGTGCGTGTCGAAGTTCATTTCATCAGTAACAAACTCCTGACCAAGTTCAGATAAATAGCTTTCTATAGCTTCCCTAGAACACTCCAAAAGTGGTCGAATTACCTGCTTTTGTCTAGCTGGCATCCCTTTCAAAAAGGCTGCCCCACGCAGCATCTGCATCAAAACTGTCTCAGCTTGGTCATCTTGATTATGCGCTGTGACGATTACATCTGCTTGAATTTCTTTAGCTACTCTTGTTAAAAAGCTGTAGCGCAAACGCCTTGCAGCATCTTCTAAATTCCACTTTTTTTCTTTTGCTATTGCAGCAACATCAATTCGCTCACTGTGAAAAGGTACAGCATGAGTTTCGCAAAGCTGCTTTACAAAGGCACAATCTTCAAGAGAACTATCTCTTAGAGCATGGTCAAGATGTGCAACCTCTAGTTGATAACCACTATTGAGCAAAGCTCTTAACAAGGCAACAGAATCGGCACCACCAGATACAGCAAGTAAAAGACGCTTAGCTTCTGTAGCTAAGTGCTTAATCTTATCTTTAACTTGTGAAAGACATCCTGCCTGCTCACTCATAGACAGAAACAGCCTAGTAGTAAAGTTAACAACATGATAAATTAGCCCCTACTTTAAAGGCTAAGAATTTTCATCTTTACTTTTCCGCTCAGACGCTTGAATAATTTTGCCCCCAATAAAAGCAATTGCTGGTGATGCTATAGCAGTTATTATCATTGCCAGACCACTAACATCTTTACCACTGTTTATTAGCAACCCACCTATACCCATCGCAACAAGAATAAGACCTGCTCCAAGGTACATACCGACTGTCTGTACATGGGTATTAGCAGATACAACTTTCTCTTCAAGCTTTCTTCTATGTTTTGCTTGTTCCTGAAAATTCTCTAATATAATTCCTGTTGTACCTGAGTGAAGTTCTTCAAGCTTTGCCAAATCCTCGGGATCAGGTAGCTGTGATAAATATCGACTTTCTTTAAATTCAGCACTGATATGACCACTTCTTCGTTGGTCTTTTTGAGCCTCAACTGTCGTTGCCCTTAAAGGTGGCTTTTCAAGCTGGTTATTTTTTTTACGTCTACTCAACTTCGCCCCTAAGTTTCTGCTGTTCTTCTTTTACTGCATTACGTAAATCTTGCAAAACAACATTAAGATCATTATTAAATGCTCTTGCATCAGGATTTAAGTGTTCAGGAGTCCTATTATAATCATCAAATAGACCCCTAAAATCTGCTAACCTAGCCATACCAGACAAAAACGATGGCTGTGCCACTAAAAAGTCTGTTTTATATTTTGTTTCTTTTGTATCATCCATAGCTAATCCTAAAAACAAACACCATAGTTATTATGGTACAAGAATATTACTCAGCATTATGTATCTTAGCTATCCTTTTATATTATAAATACTGACTATTTTTGCCTTAACACTTATTAAGTACAATACAGTATGACGCAATTATCACCAAAACACAAATTCATATAGATGTAGACTCATATCATGACTGTAACCCTAATTGTTCTTGATTCTGTTGGTGTAGGCGCACTGCCAGATGCTGAAAGCTTCGGTGATGCTGGTTCACACACCTTAGACCACACCCTAGAAAAAACTGGTATGAAACTAGCAAACTTCGAAAAACTTGGACTTGGCAACATCTCAAGCGTTCACTCAATTCCACAAGCGGATGCTCCCCAAGCATCTTTTGGACGCATGGCAGAAGTATCACTTGGTAAAGACACCACAACAGGGCATTGGGAATTAGCAGGCTTACACCTAGACCCTGCCTTTAAAACTTTTCCACAAGACTATCCATCTTTTCCACAAGCTGTGATGACTCAGTTTGATGCTGTAACTGGTCGAGGGCATCTGGGTAATTACGCAGCATCTGGCACAGTCATCATCGAAGACTTAGGTCCAGAACATATC
>CALGZD010000286.1 GCA_937934635.1 uncultured Deinococcales bacterium | reverse complement strand
CAATTAGTACAACGAACTGATGCAGATGATGCACTGGTTGACTTACTCGAAGAAGCAAAATAACAAAACCCCAAAACTGTGAATATAAAACTCTTCCACGATTAACTGACCTAATACCGAAGTGAATCATAAATGTCATACTCCCAGTCAATACACAAGGTTTTCAAACCTTTATCCTTCGGTTATTTCGCAATCTTTGCGACTATATCTTTATGACATTCATCTTTCAGTTTAGTATAAGTCAGTTAATCGGCGATGCAGATGTCTGTGAAAACCACACAGTGCGAGTAGGAACGAACTCATTTAGCATGGGTCAACATTACGTGGAAACGCTATATCTGAGTAGATATATCTAAAAAGCCTTCCACATTATGCTGGTAGGCTCTTTATATTTTTATAGTGTTTGATAATTGGCTAACAAGTTCTAGTGTTTACAAGTGTTAGCGATATACAATAAGTAAAATCATTTGAGCCTTTTATTATGGGAAACAACGAAACCTCTAAATCCAATAGTAGTGATAAAAAAATCAAGCGAATTGTAGTTAAGGTAGGAACAAGTAGCCTGACGGATCAAAACGGTAGTATACAGCCCCAAAAAATGTGGGCGCTGGCACGAGGCGTACAAATCCTGCAAAACAAATTTGCTTGTAAGGTTAGTGTTGTTTCTTCTGGTGCAGGGGCTATTGGGCGAGAACGATTAGGTTTAGAGCTACCGCTAACCATGCCTGAAAAACAAGCTGCTGCTGCTGTTGGACAAGCGTTGCTTATGCTTGACTGGGCTCGAGCCTTTGCTCCTCTCCCCGTAGCACAACTTCTCCTAACATCCTCCGACATACAAGAGCGTGAACGCTACGTCAATGCTAAAAATGCTTTAGAAGCAAGTCTAAAATTCAATACCATTCCCATTATCAATGAAAATGACAGCATCACAACCTCAGAAATAAAGTTTGGCGATAACGATACAATTTCAGCTTGGGTAGCCTATCTCATGGATGCTGATATCTTAATCATCCTGACAGATGTTGATGGTCTCTACACAGCAGACCCTCGTCACGACAAAAGTGCTAAACGAATTAAAATCGTTGAAGATATAAGCCAAGTAGAACACTTAGCTGGAAATGCTGGGAGTAGTCGAGGTACAGGCGGGATGGTTACCAAACTAACTGCTGCAAAAATTGCTGCGGAGGCTGGCATTGATACCATAATCATGAGTGGTGGTGGAGAAGGGCTCGAGCAATTAGCCAATTCCAATCTAGACGCCTCTGAGCTTGGCACACGCATCATCGCAAACAATCAACAGCCTGCTAGAAAAGCTTGGATTGGACAGCTAAATTCAAAAGGCTCAATCACTATCGACGAAGGTGCCTTACAAGCTTTAAAAACAGGCAAAAGCCTACTCTCAAGTGGTATCCAAGACGTTACAGGAAACTTTGTCTTTGGTGATGCTATCGAAGTCTTGGTTAACGACACTATCATAGCCAAAGGTATGAGCAATTATTCAAGCGAGGCGCTTGATAAAATCAAAGGGCTGAAAAGTAACAAAATCAGAGACATACTTGGTTACAAGGATTATGACGAAGCCATCCACCGAGATAATCTCGTTTTGAAGTAACACTAAACTACGGATATAAACAGAATTGGTATTAGTCTGCAACTATAACCAATGCAATATGTAGCACTTAACTATTAAATATTGCCTACATGATAAACTCATACCATGAACCAAAAAACCGTTGTGATTACAGGTGCTTCTACAGGAATTGGGTGGGCAACCACTGACTACCTTATCAATAAAGGATTACATGTATTTGCTACGGTTAGAAAAACTACTGATGCTGAAAAGCTTAGCAAAACGTTTGGACAACAGGTAACGCCTTTAGTTTTCGATGTTACAGATGAAGCTGGCATAGCCGAAGCCGCAGATAACGTTAGAACACATTTGCAGCGATGTCAAAATCAAAAACTGTTCGGGCTGGTAAACAATGCAGGAATCGCAGTTGAAGGTCCACTTCTTGATTTAGATGCTGATGCACTCAGACATCAGCTAGAAGTCAACCTGATTTCCATCCACAATCTTATTTGTGCATTTGCACCTTTACTTGGAACAGACCCTAACTTGCATGGTACAGCAGGGCGAATTGTCAACATAAGTTCTAGCAGTGGTAAACACGGTATGCCATTCATCGCACCTTATGTTGCTTCTAAACATGCACTTGAAGGCTATAGTGAAAGCCTGCGTAGAGAACTACTAATCTATGGCATTGATGTAATCATTGTTGCACCTGGCAATGTCAAAACACCAATCTGGGATAAGTCTGAAGCAAAAGGCACAACAGGCTTTGAAGATAGTACCTACTTTCCATACCTTGAAAACTTCAAGAAACTGGTGCTTGATGGAGGACGGCAAGGTCTAGAACCAAGTGTCATAGCTAAGAGTATTTGGACCGCACTAACAGCGAAAAATCCAAAAGTACGCTACGCACCTGTACCAGAAAAGTTCATGAACTGGACTATTCCAAATCTGCTTCCCAAACGAATGTTGGATAAAGCAGTTGCACAAAGAATAGGTTTTAAAAAGTAGAGAAATATCACATAATTCATGCGGTCTTTTAACGTAAAACCCCATGAATTAATAGCTTTTTAGCTTATTAGTTCAATCACACTCTACGGATGATAAAGTCATAAGCAAATGACTGTCTTGATATGGAGTAGACATGTCCATTAGGTAACCTACTGACTTACTTTGACTTAAATTGACTTAAATTGACTTACATTGACTACCTCGTAAACACATTCGCCTTTGAGAAAACTATGCGTTAAACTGTTGTAACGAAGGAGTTGATATCTGATGACTAAAGAAGTAAGTACTGTCCTTGCAGGAGGCTGTTTTTGGGGTTTGGAAGATTTAATCCGTCAACAAGTTGGCATTCTGGATACTGAGTGTGGCTATACAGGTGGAGAGAATGATAATCCAACCTATCAACATCATCCTGGTCATGCTGAAGCTTTAAAAATCACTTATGATGCTGAACAAACAAGCTACAAGCGTATTCTTGATTTCTTTTTTCAGATCCATAATCCAACAACCTTAAATCAGCAAGGTAACGACCGTGGCACAGCCTATCGTTCAGCTATCTTTTATAAAGATGAAGAAGAAAAGGCTACTGCTGAAGAAATGATTGCTATTGTAAATGCTTCAGGACGTTGGCCTAATAAGGTTGTAACAACGTTGGAGCCATTGGCTACCTTTTGGGATGCGGAAGCTTTTCACCAAGATTATTTGGTTAAAAATCCTGGTGGTTATACCTGCCATAGAATTTACTTTGATAGTTATCTAGATGCTGTTGCTACTACTACCTAATTACTACCTAAAAGCTCTTCCACGATTAACTGACCTAAGTCAGTTAATCGGCGATGCAGATGTCTGTGAAAACCACACAGCGCGAGTAGGAACGAACTCATTTAGCATGGGTCAACATTACGTGGAAACGCTACTAAAAAGTAGCATTCATTTTTTAAATTCGGACCCTTCCCCTTTAATCTGGTGAAGGGCTTTTTATTTAAAGATGCAATGAGAAGGTCACGTTCCCAAAACGCAGTACAATAAAGTCTGCAACAAAGATACGAGGTCAAAGCCTCAAAGAAAGGAACGTGACAGAACAAGTATAGCAATGAATTGGTAGTAGGACTAGATGTAAGCGACAAGAA
>CALGZD010000285.1 GCA_937934635.1 uncultured Deinococcales bacterium | reverse complement strand
AATCTAGTCAACCCAGATATCTTTCCAGTGGACATTGACTATGCAGGACTCAGTATTGAGGGCAGTGTTGAGAATCAGCCAGATAATCTAAGCTGGCAATTACAAAGCTCAGACCTTTCTGCAAGCGAATTGGCTATTGTTGATAACTTGCCTGTAGCCCTGACTGTGAATGTCGTTGGGCAATTGAACAAAACAGATTGGTTACCGCAAGGTAATATATATGTAAATAGCCTAGAAGAAGATACAACCTTAAACATAACAGGGGGTTATAGAGGGGCAAGTGTGAGCTGGAATGCGCAAGCAGCTTCTTCTGAACCACTAGTACCTGACAGTACATTTACAGCTCCCTATACATTTGAAGGGCAGGGGAGCTGTGTAGCTCTAAGCTGTTCAGTGAGTGAATCAATGCTTCATGTGGGAGCTTTAAGTGCAAATTTAAGTGGGGCATTATCGCCACGGTTAGATGTAAATGGCACAGTAGTGCATCCAGCTTTGCAAAGTTTTGCGTCTGATGAAATGATGATGGTTCGTGTGTTACAAGATGTGCTTAACGATACCTATGTTTTAGCTTTGGACTATCAGGGTGTGAGTATCGAGGCTCGAGCCACCCCCGAATTCTCGCTTGAATCTGTTTTTGTCAAAGGATCACTAAACTATCAAGACCAATACCAGCTTGCTACAGAAACATTGACGTGGACTGCTGAAAATGGATATGAAGGTAGTGCAACGTTAAACATGAGTCGTGCCTTTGCTGATTTTCAAGCTAATACAAATCTTTTATTAACAGCCGTTGATGATGGATTAAACATCACTGGTCCGATTTATCTGAATCAAGAGCTTATTGCATCAAGCAATTTGAGATTGTCAAATAGCTTATCTGACTTAGTAGGAAGCATCAACACTATAGAAGAAGTGAATGATTTTAAGTTTGCTGGATATATTGATGTTGATGCTCCTTTAAGGTTGTTAAATTCAAATTTAAATGATTCTTTAGGTAATTTAAAAACTCGCTTGAATGTTGTTGAGACGCTAAACCAGCAAGTTGCTCAACAAACTGTCTTTGGTATAAAGTTGCCTTATTATTTGCTGGGTAGTCTAAACAGCCTAGCAGGGTTTTCAACAACGGGATCGTTGTTATTAGATTTGCAAACAGGTGCAAAGCTTGATGTACAAACTGAACAAGATAATGCTTTAAAGAGTATAGCTTTACAAGCTACTGCTAATGATAAAGCTTGGACACTTGAATCAAAGCTGTCCAGTTTTGAGCTAAGTTCAGAGGTCTTTGAATGGTTGCCTTTGGCAGAAACAACTATTGATACTGCACGCACTTTGGTGAGTGAGTTAAAACAGAATCCAAGTATTGATGCAGATATTAGTTTGCAACAACTTTGGCAGCAACCGCTTCAGGTGCGGGAAAATCAGGTTGTCATAAGGTCGGGCTCGAGCCGTTTTGCTGGTCAGCTTGAATTGAGTGATAGCCTTTCTCTAGCTGGACAACTTGAGTTAGATGGAGGAGATTTAAAAAGAGCCATTCCACTTAAGACATCTGGTAATGTTCGAGTTAGTAATGGGCAAGTGAAGATTACGGATACACTATTATTGGAAAGTGATTTTCTTGAAACACTTAATGTAAGCGGTAGCGTCTGGCCAACGTCACTTTATGTACAATCTGCTAGCCTAGCTTCAGATCAATCTGATTATTTGTATATTAGTGGTCAATCTATAGATGACATTACTATCTCAGGTAGTCTAGAAGCTAAATTCAAGACCACTAACCTATCTGATGCATCAGCTTCTTTGGCTTCGCTTGACAATGGGCAGCTTGTTGCTGCTTTAAGGTGGCAAGATTTACTACTACAAACCACTTTGGGAACAAACCTAAATGCGATAAGCCAATTTTCGCTTGATGATATTGAGCTTGCACTTTCAGGTTACTTGCGACCAAATAATCGTAATCCTGTTTCTGGATTGCTTAGGTGGAGAGACAAAGCGTTATTGGTTGAGAGACTTAGTGTCGATGATGCCTATGGGCGAGTCAGCCTGAATGGTGATGTGAGCATTCCTGATAGTAAGAATCTTTCTCTGCCTGATAGCTTAAGTCATGTATCAGGGCAGCTATCAGGTGTCTTAGAGCCGAATTGGTCTCTTGTTTCTGAGCAAGTCAGTTTATCTCAAGATTTCTATAGTGCGAATACGACCTTAGCCATAACAGCTTTTATGGAAGAAGGGCAACTTACCTTGTCAAGCGATTCGACACTTGGAAGAGTTTCCCTTTATTCTGATGTAAGTCTAAATAATTTTAGTCTTGATATTGCGTTAAAAGATAATGCTTTTGATATCAATGGGCAGGCAAGTTATCAAAATCAGCAGTTGGCTGGCAAGTTCAACTATCAAGGTTTTCGTTTGGATTATGCTGGAGAAAGTATTGATGTTTCAGGTAAGGCAAATCTTTTGCCAACAGGCTTGAGTGCGGTAGGCAAACTTGAGCTTTTAGATCAAAATGTTGATTACCGAGCGGATGTTGGTTGGTTAGCTGTTGCTAAGCGTTTGGGGGTCAATCCTAGTATTAGTGAGACTTTAAAGCTACGTTTACCTCAGGCGACGCTTCAAGAAGAAGTAACTATTGATGTGGTTGATTTCTCGGCTCGAGCCATTGTTCCTGCCTCATTTCAACAGGTTTTACCTTATTTTTCACCAGCGATTGATGGCAGTATTTCAATTCGAGATAATGTACTTGTCGGTGATTTTAATAGCGAACTTTTAACTGCTGAGAGAAGTCTACCTGTTGATATTCGTTTGACAGGGGTATTGCAAGATTCTCAGGTAGGCGAGGCTCAGGTAGGTGAGGCTCTACTAGATAAGGCTAAGGTTTCTTTGACTGTTGATGAGTCTCCAGCTCGAGCCACTGTTGATTTTCAATTGCAAGAAGGTGCTGTGGATGGTCGTGTAAGTCTAGACTATTTTCCTCTACAGACTTTACTGGGTATTGTTCCACAAGATGGACAAGGCTTTGAAACTCTTGAAAGATTTGAGGAAACAACAAATGCTGCAAACGCACTAGATTTAAGAGTAACAGGTGTTGGTAGTATCTATGTGCCATTTAGTCAACCAAGACTAAGTCAGGTATTGTTAGTAGCAGAACAAGTTATTTTTGAGCACAATAGTTTTGTACGAGAATCTGATGTCATTAGCTCTGAAGCTTTAAGAACACAAGGACAGCTAACACTTCGTTATCAGAATGAGACGCTAGATATTCAGGAAGCAGAATTTCAGAGTTATAGCTTAGATGATCAAAGTCTTGCAGGTAGTTGGTCTGCGTCTGGGCAAATTTCAGAAGATAGATTAAGTGTCAATCTGAATGCAGAAGCAGTTGATGTAAGCCCATTTATATTGTTTTTCCCAGATTTAGTTGATTTAAACATTCTTACAAAAGGCAACTTTGCAATAAGTGCTCAAGGTAGTCTGCGTGAACCTGTTGTTTTCTTTAGCAGTAATCAACTTGAGGCGAATATTGGAGGAGGCTATCTCAAATCAGAAGATATATCATTTTTGCTAGAAAATGGTAGTGTTCAAGGGCGAGCTAGATTGGATGTAGAAAAACCTTGGCAAAGTCCTATTGAAGCAACCTTTCAAGGCCCCCTTCAGCTATGGCCCTTTGATGTGAGTAATGTTGTCATTGATTTTGACTCACCTGCTTTTGCTACCAACTTTTTTGGAGATTTTAAGACGATTAGTGGGCGGATTTCTCAACAAAATGATATGTGGTGGCTCAGTGCTACAGCAGATTTAGATAATCTACTTCAGATTTCTGGTACGCTTAATCCACTTGCCTTACAGTTTAGTGGTAAGCAATTAAACTTATATTCTGAAAGATTTTTCATAGCTTCTAGTTCAAGCAATATCGATTTAAATCTAAGTTATGAAGCACCTAATTTGATTTTGCGTGGTGCTATTATTGCTGATCAGGCTGAACTGATTACAAGAGATAGTGTCCCTGCCAGACGACGTGATAACCCTCAGTTTTTTGAACGTGTATTGTTTGAAGATGTCTTGTTAAAAGCACCTAGAAATATGGTCTTCAGTGAGTCTTTCCTCACTGCTGAATTAGCGATTGAGCTTTACTTAGCTGGTAGCCTTGCGACACCAACATTAGATGGAGAAGCAAGGTTGCTGAGTGGCGAGCTACGCTATAGTGGGCAACGCTTTACCCTGTCAGAAGGTACTGCCGCTTTTGATAAGTTGCAGGGGATTTATCCAACAGTGTCAGCTCGAGCCTATGCCAATCTTGACAAGACAAGTTTGTCTAATAATCCTGAAAGTTATGTTATTCAACCAGCGACTGACCAGTTTCAAGTTTTCCTCAATGTAAATGGTGGCTATAACTTTGTCGCGAGTGAAGACAGGTTTCGCTTTGGTTTAAAAGCTGTTTTAAACAGTAATGCCATTGTGAATCCAAGTAATCCTCGTTCTCTAACTGAAGAAGATATTGTAAGTTTGTTGGCGCTTAGGCGGATTACGGAAGATCGTTCTTCAGGCTCTGAAAATGTTATTGGGGAGCTTGTGAGTGTGAATGTTCTAGATACTGCGACAGATTTGATTGAAGGTGTGATAGGACAAGCTTTAGGCGATGCTGTTGATATTCGTACAACAGGACTAAGTAACTTAATTACCGATGCTGCAAACCCAGATAGTGTGGCTTCAAATCCTTTTGGTTTTGGCGTACGTTTTTCTGGGTATCTTGACGATAGTATTTTTGCTAGTTATGAGCTTGGTCGCTTTACTAATCCAGAATACAGCTTAAGTAATCAATTTGTGCTTCGCTATGACGATATTTTTGGATTAAACCGTTTAGGATTTAATCTTTCTACAGGTCTTAACTTTAGGCCTGGGAGTACTGACCTTCTTGTTGATATCAATTTAGGTTTGGATTATGGCATCAGTGACGCTGTGAGTTTATCACTTACAGGAGAATTATCTAATCAAACGCAAGAAGTAGGCTTTGGTATTAAGTATAGTTGGTAAGTTGTTTTTGTTATTATTAGCGTTTCCACGTAACAACTGTACACACTAATACCGAAGTGAATCATAAATGTCATAATCACAAACATATCGAAGCGTTGTAACTTGTGTGCCCTTCGGTTCTGATGACAACTTTTTCTGCTAATGGATTATGACTTTC
>CALGZD010000284.1 GCA_937934635.1 uncultured Deinococcales bacterium | reverse complement strand
GGAAAGTTGTATGAGACAGGTTGGATAGCTTTCACCTTTTTGAAAAGCTGGTTTGCTTTCTGTATCAAAGCCAAGTACGGACTCACCTTCTAAGGCTTGTAGGGCTTGAGGCAGTTTGTTTAAGGTATCCACAACAATAATCTTGCCATCGAACACGATGCGCTCGAGCAAAGGCTGTTCCACACCAAGTTGTGCGGTTTCTTCACCTTCCTCAATCACATGAGATGATGGTTTGTCATTCGATATTGTTTGCAAATCCTTTATAGCAATAACTCCAAAAGCTCTAAAAAGAACATTAATCCTAATACTGATAAGCCCACAAAATGCTTTTGTCAGTATTTATTCAGAATAGGGTTCAATCTCTTACAAAAAACTAAATGAGGAATAACGCCCAAACCTAAAACTCTAAATGTATCTTGCTCTGAATGTATCTCGATTGATAAGGAAACAAGATGCTCAAGATGCGTATCGTTCGCTCATTCTGAAAACAAAACGTGCCAAGATTGTACCCACAACTAAACCCACTGCTGCCAGTCCAATCAAAATTAGATTTGGTGTCATCTTAAAGTTAAACCACTTGGCAACCTCTACACCTGCTAACAGTGCAAATCCAAAAATAAGGCAAATTACCATAGCATTCACCATGCCCCGACGGCTCAACCACAAATTTATAAAATAACCAAAAAGCATAAATGATAAGGCGTGAAATACATAATCAAGTGGTGTAGCACTCGTATTTAGGCTCGTGACCAACTCACTAGATGCTGATTGCATAACAATAAAAAAAGCAGTCAGCAAGCCTAAAATACCCGTAAAACGGTTATTGGGTAAACGACCTCTACGTCTTGGCTTATTGGTAGTTGAATTATCATCAGTGTCTTCAGATGTATTTGAAACTTTGCTCTTCTTATAATCATTTTTTGGCTTTTCGCTTTTTGCCACCTTGCGTGGACCACGCTTCCTTGGCGGACCTGCTTCTTTTTTCTCTGCCTTTTCTTGCATTCGGCGTATTTCTCTGTTCATATCTTTATCCTAAAATCCAACTATATTTCTTTAAGCTTTATAATAGAGTGAAAAACAATAACCGTATATGTCTAAAAGCACTATTTATTGTGTCTATAGAAGCTAATTGCTTCCTTCTTAAACAAGCACTTTAATCTTTGTTAGCGACGAGGTATGTTTACAAATCTTCCCTTTTGCCCAACATATCTATAATGACTCTACCAAGTTCAAAGTGCCAATACAACGACGGCTGCGCCCATACTATGCTAATTCAGATTATTCACCCTTAGATTTTCACTTGTAAAGCACTAGGTACTTTTAAAGCACTAGGTACTTTCGCAAAACTTCAGAGCCATCCTTACACAATCTAAGTATATGGACAATCTAAGTATATGGATAATCTAAGTATATGTAGTAACATGACCCTTCTCCAGTTTATCCAATGCTAAAAGATATCTAGCACTAGGTTCATCAATAATCAGGGTATTTAAATAACCGCCATGCAAGGCTGCTAATAAACCTTGCACCTTTCCCCTACCAGCAACTACACATATGGCATGTTGAACCTTTTGAAAGTGCTGCAAATCTGGTCCACTAGCCCTAGCATTGATAGGGATATCTGCATAACTACCATCAGCCCTAAAAAACACAGTCGCTATATCGCCAACAACCTTTTCTTTTCGCAACTCCTTCAAATCTTGGCTTTCAAGATAATCTCCCTCATACAAGTGACTAGGCAAACCAGACGCAGTAGCACCAATACTGTAAAGATAAATATCAGCCCTTTGCTGTAAGTCTAAGATTCTAGCAATACTCCGCTCTTTCCAAAGCGCTTCTTTTGTTTCTCCATAGTCAAAGAAACTCGGTACTGGAAATGGATGCGTCTTGGCTCTGTATTTATCAGCAAAACGCCTAAGAATCTCTGAAGAGTACGAAATGCCAGCATCGTGACTATTACCTGCACCGTTGAGCTGCACCACTTGCAAATCAATAAGAGGCTTGAATTGTAAATGCTTGGAGATGTTGCTCACAGTATTTCCCCATGCCACGGCTAAAATACTCGCTTTAGCAATAACAGTGTTGAGATAGAGAGCTGCCTCCTTGCTCACACGCTGCAAACATGCTTCGTCTGATACATTGTCGGGAACATTGACAACCACAACTTTTTTCAAAGCAAAATGCCTAGCAACTGTCTCCTCAAAGCTTTTCAGGTCTTCTTCAGGGTTATGAATACGAATATCTACCAAACCCTGTGCTTTGGCATGGCTAAGTAACCGAGACACCTTCGAGCGAGATAGCCCAAGTTCATCAGCAATAGCTTGTGTCGTTAGTTCTTGATAGTAATAGAGTTTGGCAACTTTTATTGCATCTTGATTTTTTTGTTGATTAGACGTCATAAGTGCTTTCAAAAACATCATATAACCAAACTGCACAAATGTGCAGTTATATTGATGATTTTGTGCAATTAGATTTAAAATTGTTTCATATAAAGCATAGGTAACTGGTAACTGCAATCTACCCTAAGGCATTGTCATAAAAGACATACATAAAGGAAGGGTGCTATCCGCAAAATGGAGGACAAACGAGCCTAGGACGTTTTCGCAGCAAAGCGGAGAAAACTCCAAAGGTGCATCCGTATCGGATATATCCTAGCTTTGTTACTTAGTCAAAGTTTTTCTTTTCCTCCAAAATTAAGGATGCACCTATAAAGGAACAATCAAATGAAAAGACACGAACAACTACAGCAACTAAAATCACAAGATTACGACCTACTTATTATTGGTGGTGGTGCTACAGGTACAGGTGTCGCACTGGATGCTGCTACTAGAGGCTTAAAGGTCGCACTAATTGAACGAGATGACTTTTCAGCAGGCACCAGTAGCCGCTCAACAAAACTTATCCACGGTGGTGTTCGTTACTTAGAACAAGCAGTAAAAAAACTTGACCGAACACAATTCAACCTAGTGCGAGATGCCCTCAAAGAGCGTGCTGTGCTTATTAAAAACGCACCACATTTAGCCAAACCTCTAGCACTCGTTACACCACTCTACCAACTCTGGCAAGTTCCTTACTTTATGACTGGTCTAAAGCTCTATGACCGTTTGGCAGGTAAGTCAAATCTAGCGCCCAGCTATTTTGTAAGTAGTAAAGATGCACTGACACGCTTTCCTATGCTTAAAAAAGAGGGCTTGAATGGTGGCGTTGTCTACTACGATGGTCAATTTGATGATGCTCGCATGAATGTAACCTTAGCCTTAACCGCTGTCGAACAAGGTGCAACAGTTGCTAACCATGTTGAGGCAGTAAGCTTTATCAAAGCAGATACTAAAATAACAGCTCTAACTGTGCGAGATAACCTCACTGGCGATAGTTGGGATGTAAACGCAAAAGTGGTTGTAAACGCTACAGGACCTTTTACTGACCATATTCGACACATGGATGACCCTCATGCTACTAAAATGCTGAGCGCAAGTTCTGGCATTCACATTGTTCTAGATAAATCGTTTTCTCCACCCGATACTGGCTTGCTGATTCCAGAGACTGAGGATGGTCGTGTTTTATTTCTACTCCCGTGGCTCGAGCACACCATCGTAGGTACAACAGATACCCCAGCAGAAATCGAGCCAAATCCAAAAGCGGTAGAAGACGACATCGAATACGTTCTGCGCCATGTACAACAATACTTCGACGTACCTGTCAACCGTGACGATGTCAAAGCAACCTTTTCTGGTTTACGTCCTCTTGTGTCTGATCCAAAAGCTGCTGATACTGCTAAACTCTCTCGTGACCACGTTATCAACACAAGTGATTCTGGACTCGTAACTATCGCTGGAGGAAAGTGGACAACCTACCGCAAGATGGCACTTGATACAGTAGATGAAGTCATTCAGGTTGGTAGCTTACAAGCAAGTCAAAGCAAAACAGAAAACCTACCTTTGGTTGGTGCTAAGAATTATAGCCCCCTTGCTGCTAAAGCTTTACAAGAAGCTTTTGGTTTTGATGAAAACTGTGCAGACTACCTTAACAGAGCTTATGGTGATAGAGCACCTGAAGTCGGCACAATTGCCCAAGAAGGTTTTGCTAATAGACTTAGCTCAAATCATAACTATATTGAAGCAGAGGTCATTTATGCTGCACGCTATGAATCGGCTTGTAACGCAGTAGATATCTTAGCTCGTAGATTGCGTATGGGCTTTCTGGACCACAAGGGAACGCTTGATTGTGCTGATAGGGTTTGTGAATTACTCGCTGCAGAGCTTGGTTGGAGTCAAGAAACTAAACAAGCTGAACTTGAAAAAACAAAGTCGTATTTTGCCTAAACAGTTAACCACTCCCCCTGCTTTTGTACTAAGCTCTTCTACGATTACCTGACTTATACCGAAGTGAATCATAAATGTCACACTCCCAGTCAATACACAAGGTTTTCAAGCCTTTATCCTTCGGTTATTTCGCAATCTTTGCAACTATATCTTTATGACATTCATCTTTCAATTTAGTATTAGGTCAGTTTATCGTGGAGTTTCGTAACGAGTAGGAACAAACTCATTTAACATGGGTCAATATTATGTGGAAACGCTATTATACCGAAGTGAATCATAAATGTCATAATCGCAAATGTATCGAAACTTTGTAACTTGTGTGCCCTTCGGTTCTAATGACAACTTTTTCTGCTAATGGATTATGACTTTCTTCTTTCAGTTTAGTATTAGT
>CALGZD010000283.1 GCA_937934635.1 uncultured Deinococcales bacterium | reverse complement strand
AGGACTATTTAAATAGATGTCCGCTTCACTATCACTTGCTAGTGCATTGACTAAGGCTTGTGTACCTTCAAGAAACTGATAACGACTTGTAGTTGAAAAGTAGGTCTCTATATCGTAATTAGATAAGGCAAACCAGCGTAGAAATTCGGTATACGCACCTTCGCTTAAACTACTGTGTGATTGCATTGCTAAGAGGCGTTTAAGCAGTGTGTGCTGGAGAGGGGAGATGTTTTCTAGTTGCTCGAGCCTATTTGCATTAGACAAAGAATCATAGTTCTTTATTTGTTCCATAGACGACTGAGGATCAAAAGGTTTTGGAAATACTTGTCTGGCTACATTGGCAAATTCTTCCACCAGTGGAAATAGCTGCGCCATATTTTCAGACATTGGATTTGCAATGACTTCATCATCTACAAGTGCATAAATTGGTGCATCATAGTTTTTAGGCCAACCAGGACGTTCAAATAGCTTGAGGTCATACCTCGTGATTTCAGCCCAGACATGGGGTTGATTTGAGTTAACCCAACCTCCACCCATTTCTAAAGGCCATATCTCTGAGCTTGTGCTAGCCTTCCATTCCTGAAACCAAGTGCGGCCGCCAAGTCTATCTTTAGCTTCAAGAATAGCTAGTTTACGTCCTTGCCCAGTCAGCTCACGTGCTGCTGTCAAGCCAGCTAAGCCACCACCAACTATAACGATATCGTAGATATGTTTTTCATGCATGGTTAGGTCTAAGTGCAGCTTTCACAGTGCTAAAATCATTTTTAAGATAATTCTCTAGCAAGGGCTTGACTTCAGAGAACATGATATTTGTGACCCATTCTGATGAACACAGTTCTACTAATTTAATGGCTTCTTGGAATTGACTTAAAGAATATACAAAAGAACCTAGGAGATGTTTTTGATGACGAATAACTTCTGAAATATTTACTTCAAGATTTTTGGAAGCGAATCCCATAAATATGCATTTCCCTCCTTTTTTGGTTAAGTCAATTGCTTGATTTCTACTATCTTTAGAACCATAGGTTTCAAAAACGATATCGAATTGCCTATCTAATTCTGATGCAACTTTAGTTGCGCCTAATTGAGAAGCAACATTTCTGCGAGTAGTAGATAAATCAGTGACCGCAATAGTTTTTGTATTGGATAATTTAGCGCAAGCAACTAAACCAAGTCCTAATCCTCCGGCACCAACAATTGCGACACTTTGTCCAGATTCAACATGTGCTAGTTCCCAAGCATTGATTGAGTTTGCAAAGGGTTCGATAAAAGCAGTTTGTTCCCAACTAAGAGAAGTAGGAATATTTACTAAGTTTTCTTGTGGAACAACTACATTTTGGGCAAAGCCCCCGTCTGAATGTACTCCAATAAGTGACCAATCTTGACACAGTTGACTAAGACCACTTTGGCAGTATTCACAATTCGCACAACCTAGAAGAGGGTAAACAGCTACTTTAGTATTTTCAGCTGTTAAGCCAATAATGCCATGACCCATAATGTGAGGTAGTGGACGAATACCAGGATTTGCTAATCCCATGTATTCACTACCACCAATAGATGCAAGTTCAACTGAAATCAGTACTTCACCTATTTTTGGTATAGGAGAAGGAATTTCTTTCAATACGAGAGTATTTGCAGATTCAAGTACTAATGCTTTCAATAAAATCCACCAACTGTTTACAAATTTAGTTAATCCACTGTTGAGGATCGACTGCAATACCCATAACACGCAATTCCCAATGTAAATGTGCATGGTTTACTAAACCTGTTGCGCCAACAGTACCGATGATGTCATCTTTTGTGATTTGCTGACCCTGACCTACTTGCAATTCATCTAAGTGGCTATAAACCGTACAAAGACCCATGCCGTGGTCAATTACAATAACATTGCCCCGTATTGTTAAGTTTTCGGCTAAACGTACAATGCCATTGGCAGATGCAGACACGGGTGTTTTACTTTTTACTTTAAAATCTAAACCTTCATGGATGCTACTAGCGGGGCTTCCTGCATAAAAGCGATTTGTGCCAAATTCTGAATGAACAGATTCTTGCGATACAGGATACTGAAATCCAGAATCAAAATGGCGGGTCGCATCAAAATTTCTGCAATGCTTAGCAATAGTTTCAGCTTCTAAACGGTTTGTTTCTTGTCCTAGTTGAGATGTTGTGGTGGGTAGAACCCCAATGCTTTCGCGTTCATAAGCAGTAGCGTTAATACGTATAGGTAAAACTAAATTTTGGATAGTGTTATCTGATTGTGTGATTTCAATGTCTAAAGGGTATATACCTGCTTTTTGGAAAGCTGGCACAGCCATTACAGTTTCTTGTATTAAGCCGTTACTAAGAAATGAATATCCTTGCCCAACAAAGCTAGCATGAACTGTAGCGGATTCTTGCAGTGCAATAGTTAAGCCAAAAGATTGACCTTGTAGTACTTCGGATGTTGAAAATGTGATATTTTGAATTGGATATGGAAATGCTGCTGGCCAGAGTGCTCCAGTAAAGGTGGCGTTACTTGATTCATCTTCACTATCTAGTGTTTTTAAAATTGCTTTAAAGTCACTAAGAATTGAAGTGTAATTATTATTGACACGGTCTTTATTGGAGGGTAGAGGATTAATTACAGCATCTTCAATAATGACAACGTCATCTAGGCTTACTCTAAGGATTTGACCAATTTTAATGCTATTGGCATTTGATATGTTGTTTAAGGCAATAATCTCTTCTAAACTTAGATCAAATTGTCTTGCAATATGAGCGAGGATATCTCCTGATTTTACACGGTATGTCTTGCTTGCTTGAGCTTCTGAATTAAATATTAATGTGAGAAGTATGATTATAATGAGTTTTAAAGTTAAGTGCTTATTCATACAATATATATCTTAGAGCAATTTGCAAAAAAATTTGTACTTGTATGAGTGTGAAGGAGGCTTAGGCTAGATATGGCAAATGTTTTGATTATAGGTACGGCAGACACAAAAGCAGATGAGATGCTTTTTATGAAAGAAGTTATAGAAGCAGAGGGAGCAAGTGCTCCAATCATGGATGTAGGTGTATTGGGAGATCCACCGTTTAGCCCTGAGTACAGCAAACATGATGTGGCAGCAGCAGCGAATACTACAAACGAAGCCATAGCAACACTGGGTGATGAAAATTTAGCAATGACTAAAACAGCCGAGGGGGCAACGAAGCTTTGTTTATCGCTTTATGAAGAAGGTAAAGTCGATGCTGTACTCATTCTTGGCGGCACTATGGGTACAGATTTAGCACTAGATGTAACCGCAGCACTGCCTCTAGGTATTCCAAAAATGATTGTGTCTACAGTTTCTTTTTCACACCTGATTCCACCAGAGCGTTTAGCACCAGATGTGATGATGATTCTCTGGTCTGGTGGACTTTACGGATTAAACTCAATCTGTAAGTCGATACTTTCTCAAGCTGCAGGTGCGGCGTTAGGCGCAGCAAAAACTGTTAGAAAGATTGAAAGCGATAAACCAGTAGTTGGTATGAGCTCATTAGGTAGCTCAGCCTTGCGCTACATGGTTTATCTCAAACCTGAACTCGAAAAACGTGGTTATGAGCTAGCTGTTTTCCACACAACAGGACAAGGAGGACGCGCCTTAGAGTCTTTGGCAAGTCAAAAGAAGTTTGTTTGTGTCATGGACTTTAGTCTGCAAGAAGTAGTTAACGAAATGAAAGGCTCAATCGTTACATCGGGCAGCGATCGCTTAGAGGCAGCAAGTGCTGCTGGTATCCCGCAAATCATTGCACCTGGGGCAACAGATTTGATAGATATTCCAACTTGGAAAGGCTTACCAAAAGAATTCGAAGATAGACCTTATCATGCTCATAACCGTTTGATTGCTTCGGTGACGATGACAGCAGATGAACGTAGAGAAGCTGCGAGATTGATTTGTAACAAGTTAGCGAAAGCTACTGCACCCGTCAAACTCATCATGCCTTTGCAGGGCATCGAAGAGTGGGATAGAGAAGGAAATGACTTGCACGATGCTGAAGGTTTAGCAGCTTTAGCAGATGAATTTCGCAATATAGCTCGCAATATAGCCAAAGCACCAATTGATTTGATTGAGCTAGACGCTCATATCAATGATGAGGCTTTTGCCCAAAAAGTGCTCGAGATTTTTGATGGATGGGTTGAAGAGGGGCTTATTCAAAAAGTCTAATTATTGTGCTGGTTTATATCCTATAAGTGCAACACCAATGATACTTAAGAGGATGCCCAAGCCATTTATTGGACTGATTTTTTCGCCAATCACTAAGATGCCTAAAGCGATTAGGAGTAGGTTTGTGAATACACCAGTAGTTATGTTGGCAGTGGTTAAGTTCCAACCATATCGGTACATAAGTAAGAAGCCTAATTCGATGGCAAGCACAGAAAGTGCGATAGCAATTTGAATCCAGTTTAGTTGACGGACTTGAGTTGCTAAGCCACCTTCACTTGGATAAAAAGGTAAGAGCAGTAAACAGAGGAAAATGCCTGTGATGTAAACCATAAGAATGGAAACGATTGGGTTGAGCGTTTGCGGTATGAGTTTAACGAAGTATTGGTAGCCTACGCCACCTAATATGGCTAGAATAATTGAGATGTAAAACATGCGATACCTCTTTAGTACTTATTGAGTACTGATATTGCTAAGACTTAATTGTTTTTATATGAAGATTTTGTCAGTAAATTGTTGGTTATCAGCACTATTTGTTAAATTATCCTTTACATTACACATAATTTTCCTAATATCTAACTAACAGACACTTTTCATAATGAACCGTTGATAAAGATAGCAATGTTAAGCAATTTCTGACCACCGTTCGGAAAAATCAAGCTTTTGAACAGTTTTTTTATGACATTTATGCAAGTGTACTTAATATTTCTTGTCGCAGTTCATTAATTTTGTAACGGTAGTTTGCGAAG
>CALGZD010000282.1 GCA_937934635.1 uncultured Deinococcales bacterium | reverse complement strand
CAAACTAAACTACGGATATAAACGGAATTGGTATTACTCATTCATTCGTAAGTACACATGTTAGACTGAGTACATGAAATTGTTAGTTCTGGGTGGCACGGTTTTTGTAGGACGTCATATTGTTACAGAAGCTTTGAAAAGAGGACACGAGGTAACGCTCTTTAATAGAGGGAGTCAAGCTGGACTTTTTCCTGAGATAGAACAGCTTATAGGTGATCGGGGTAGCAATAGAAACACCGACAGCAAGGTACTAGACATACGACATGGAGAGAGTAATTTATCTGCACTTGAAGGTGGAAGCTGGGATGCAGTTATCGATACCAGCGCCTATGTTCCTAGAGTAATCAATGAAGCTGCGGAGCTATTAAAAAAGAATGTTAAGCAGTATTGCCTTATCTCAAGCATATCTGTCTATGCTGACCCTACCAAAGCGAACCTTAGTGAAGATGACATCGTACTTCGGTTGAATAATCCTGAAACGGAAAAGATAACCCCAACAACCTACGGTGGTTTGAAAGTTCTTTGTGAAGAGGCTGTGGAGGAGCACTATTCTAATTCACTCATTGTGCGACCTGGTTTAGTCGTAGGTCCAAATGATCCAACGGATAGATTTAGCTACTGGCCTTGGCGTTTTAGGCAAGGTGGAAAGGTGCTTGCCCCTGAACCGAAACATGCTGCTGTGCAGTACATAGATGCACGAGACATGGCTGTCTGGACACTGGATAATCTTGAAGCTGGAACTACGGGTAAGTTTAACCTTGTAAACACAGCAGGGAGTTACACGATTGGTGATCTTGTAGATAGCTGTCAGCGTAAAGCAACGAGTGATAGTGAAGTAACTTGGGTGAATGAAGAGTTTATCTTGTCAGAGGAAGTAGCTTACTTCAGGGATTTGCCGATGGCATTGCCAAAGAGTCAGCGCAACTTTATGCAAGTGAATAATGATAAGGCTATGGCAACAGGTCTGAACAATAGGCTGTTAGACGATACGGTTGAAGATATTTTGACTTGGTTGGATACCTTGGACGAGGGTTATGAGTTGAAGGCAGGGTTGCGGCTCGAGCACGAACAACAACTCCTAACAAAATGGGCAAAACAGTCATAATCTTCCCTACAAACAAAAAATCAACCTCATCAGTTTCATGATGAGGTCTTTTCATATCTACTAAATCGAATCAAGAAATTCCTGCCGTGTCCGAGGGTCTGATTTAAAAATCCCCCGCACAGCACTTGTGCGGGTAGTCGAAGCTTGCTTCTGGACGCCACGCATCATCATACAAAGGTGCTGCGCTTCTGTAACCACTGCAACCCCCATTGGGTCAAGTATATCTAAGAGGCTATCGGCAATTTGTGTGGTCATGCGTTCTTGCACCTGCATACGCCGAGCAAAAACATCTGTTATGCGAGCAAATTTGCTTAAGCCTAAAATATGTTTATTAGGTATATAGGCAATGTGCGCTTTACCAAAAAAAGGCAACATGTGGTGTTCGCACATAGAGTAAAACTCTATGTCTTTAACAATAATCATCTCTGAGCCTTCAGATTCAAAGAGTGCATTGTTAACGACCTCATCAACGGTTTGTTGATAGCCACCCATAAGAAAACGCATTGATTTTTCAACTCGCTGCGGTGTTTTGACTATACCTTCTCTGGTGATGTCTTCACCTAATCCAGATATAAGGTCAGCTATGAGGGGTTCTAATGCACCCTGTTCAACTACTTGTATTTTTTTGTTTTTATTGTCTGCCATTTGTTTCTCTTTCAACCATGCATAAGTCTATTCAAAATAGACTTACCTTTAGATGATAATTTTAGGATGAGCGTTGTTAGCGTAGCACAAGCCTCAAACTTCAAAGCTAACCACTTCACTTTTAAATACATCTACCAAACCGTGGTCAGTTAACCTAAGTTCAGGAATAACTTCCAAACCTAAAAAGCTTAAAGTCATAAAAGGTGCAGGCATAGTAACACCCAAAGATTTAGCAGCATCTTCAAGCCGATCTAGCTTGATACGCACTGCTTCAAGTGGTTGATCCGTAATGAGTCCAGCAATAGGAAGTGGAAGCTCTGCAAGAACCTTTCCTTCGTTCACAACAACAAACCCACCATTGATCTGTTGTAAGTGTTCACAAGCCACAAGCAAATCTGCATCATTCATGCCCACTGCTAATAGATTGTGGTGGTCATGCCCAACTGTAGATGCCAAAGCACCAGTTTGTAAACCAAAGTCAGTGACGAGTCCTGTGGCAACATTGCCATTGTGCCCATAGCGTTCAACGCATATTAACTTTGCCAAGTCCTTACTAGCATCAGCTACAACTTCACCATTTTGAATAGTGGGTTCAACATGAATTTCTTCTGTTAATACTTGTCCTGCAACAGGTTTGATGCATCTGACTTTTTTTGGACTACCTGTGATTTTAAATCTGTCTATAGTCAAATCTGTTAAGCGCACAGTTTCTTCAACTGCTTTTTGAGATGCTTTATTCTTTACTTGGCTAGTATTTATCGCTTCAAGCATTTTCCCAGCCTCAGCGACTTTTACACCATCTTTAATGACTAAACTGGCGTTAAAATTATTCAAATCATCTAAAACAATAATATCTGCAAAATATCCAGCAGCAATTGCACCTCGTCTTTGTAAACTGTAATGCTTGGCATTGCTATAGCTTGCACATTTCACAGCCAAGGCTGGATTGATACCTTGCTGAATGCAACGACGAACCATGCAGTCAAGACCACCTTCATCAATCAAATCATGTGGTAGGCGGTCATCGGTTACAAAACCGATGCGGTCACTATACTCAGGTTGTACCAAAGGCATGAGCGCATCAAGGTTTCGGGTAACTGAGCCTTCGCGAATCATGACAAATACCCCCGAGCGTAGCTTTTCACTGCCTTCTTCGAGTGTAGTTGCTTCGTGGTCAGAAGCTATGCCAGACGCTAAATAAGCCTGTAAGTCTTTACCGCTCACCGCAGGTGCATGACCTTCAGGAGATTTTCTGTATTGCTCTGCTAGTAGAGGTTTTGCTAGGTTTTCAGGATCACCAGCAATGACAGGTGGAAAGCTCATGATTTCGGCAATGCCCACAACTCGTGGGTTATCAAGCAAGCTATCTATCTCGGCTAAACCAAGCACTGCACCAGAAGTTTCCAAGGGTGTAGCAGGTACGCAGCTAGGCACTGTCACCCATACATCCATGGGCAACCCTTCGCTAGATTCAATCAACCAATTGATGCCATCGACACCAGCAACATTACCAATTTCGTGTGGGTCACAAACGACTGCGGTTACGCCTCTTGGCAATACGCCAGAGGCATAGGCACTTGGAGATACGAGGGCAGATTCGATATGCATGTGTCCATCTATCAACCCTGGTGATAGAGTCATACCTTCGAGGTCTAAGGTTTCATCAGCTTCAGCATTGGCATAGTCCAGACCTACACCTGCAATAAGTGGACCAGCGAGGATGACATGTGTTTTTTCTAGGATTTGAGTAAATACGTTGATGACTTGTGCATTTTTCAGAAGTAGCGTGCCAGCTTTGCGCCCTGCTGCTACATCTACTGCGAAGCGCAGTTGTTCGAGGCTTACGCTTCCTTTAACATCAGTGGCTTTAACATCAGTGGCTTTTACATCAGTAGGAGAGATGGGGGGTAACATGGTTTATATTAGCATGTTCATTTCCTACCAAAATCCGCAGGAATCTCACCCCACACTTTTGTTTCCCACTTCAAAATTTGATTTTCAAACTCATTTTCTTTAAGCCAAGTTTCAGCACGTTCAATTAAGTTATATAACTTGGCGTTAGCTGGTTTTTTTGCGAGTTTTGTGTTGCACTTTTTTCGCTTAACCCAACCCATCGCAATTTTGGAATCTGTGTATATC
>CALGZD010000281.1 GCA_937934635.1 uncultured Deinococcales bacterium | reverse complement strand
ATTAGGCTCGAGCAGCTCTACCCTCTTCCAACTGAAGACATTAAGCTTGCACTTAGTGGCTATGATAGCCAAACACCCGTCTACTGGGTACAAGAAGAACCAAAAAACATGGGCGCATGGTTCTATATGCGTGTAAATTTCGCAGAAGGTATCTGCGGACACAAACTCATTGGCATCTCTAGACCTGAGTCAGCTTCACCTGCCACAGGTAGTAGTAATAGTCATAAAATCGAACAACGCAACTTACTAGAAGAAGCTTTTAATAGTTAGAGAAATACAGGAGAATAAAGAATGTCTATAGAACTCAAAGTACCAGCCGTTGGTGAAAGTATCACTGAGGTGTTTATTGGTGAATGGCTCAAAAATGAAGGTGACTCAGTCAAAAAAGATGAACCTTTAGTAGAAATCGAAACTGATAAAGCCACCCTTGAAGTCCCCTCTCCTGTTGACGGTGTTGTAACAAAATTACTGGTTGGTGCTGGCGACAGCGCAAACGTTGGTGATGTAATCGCCCAAATTACAGAAGGTGCTGTTGCAGCTAGTTCATCAGCTTCTGTAGATAATACGAATGCTTCATCTGAAGCTGCTGCAAGCCATACTAACAGTACAAGCAGTAACCAAGCCTCAGGAACAGTCATGCCTGCCGCAGCAAGACTTGCTGGAGAAAATAATATCGATGCTTCGCAAGTTGCTGGCACTGGTAAAGACGGGCGTGTACTTAAAGAAGATGTGCAAGCACACATGGATTCTAGTACTAGTTCAAGCACATCTGCTAACGCTTCTACTAACGCATCTGCTAGCACTTCAACACAAACTAATGCAAATCAAGCTAATGCAAACCAAGCTAATGCAAATGCAGGGGCTCGAGCCGAGGAAGCCGTCGCCATGTCTCCCTTACGCAGAACCATCGCTAAACGCTTGGTCGAGTCACAACACACCACTGCTAGCCTAACAACCTTTAACGAAGTAGATATGTCAAAAGTTAAAGCCTTACGTGCAGAATTCAAAGAAACATTTGAAAAGAAGCATGGTGTACGCCTAGGTTTCATGAGCTTTTTCGTTCGTGCAACCATCGAGGCACTCAAAGAAATTCCTGCGCTTAATGCACGCATTGAAGGTAACAATATTATCTATCATAACTATCATGATATTGGTGTTGCAGTCAGTGGTAAAAAAGGCTTACTTGTACCCATCATGCGAAATGCAGAACGTCTAAGTTTTGCTGGCATCGAAAGTACAATTAGTGAACTAGGTCAACGTGCTCAGAGTAATAAAATTACACCTGAAGAATTGACAGGCGGTACCTTTACGATTTCAAATGGTGGTGTCTTTGGAAGCATGATGTCTACGCCAATCTTGAACCCACCACAAAGTGGCGTTTTGGGTATGCACAATATTGTGGATAGACCTATGGCAGTAAATGGTGAAATAGTAATCCGCCCAATGATGTATCTTGCACTTACTTACGATCACCGTATTGTAGATGGTAAAGAAGCTGTAACTTTCCTAAAACGCATCAAAGAAGGTATTGAGAATCCTGCAAGGTTACTTCTTGAAGTTTAGAACTATTAAGTGGCTCTAAATAAGGACGGTTTACCAGATTTCGCGTATCGACTTGTGTAAACATTGATTTAATCAGCTTGACTTGAACTAACACACACGAAATCGGAAACCTTCAAATAAGAGTATCTAAACACCTATTGTTCTCATGAATATAGCTATATCCTTGAATCAATAGGTGTTTTTTATGTCTAGTTTTTTTATGTCTCAGCCCTCTTCTGCATACATACAATTTTTGTTAAAGATAGCAATTCGTTGCTACGTTGCAGTATTGCTTTGTTCTGCACTCTTTGTTTCGCCTTTAATTAGTCAAACAAATTTTGCACACACACACAACGATGGCTCAGTCATTCACCTTCACAGTGTTCAGGCTATTCTAGGCAGTAGCTTATATGGTTTAGAGACTACAGAAGTATGGCTCGAGCCCACCTACTTTAGCTATCAACACGAACTCACCCTACAGCTCACAACAAAAACAATTAAACTACACGATAATATTCGTGCCCCTCCAAAGACCTAAGAATCAAACAAAAACTAGCTACAATAGTTCTAATTCACAACTTGAATCTAGACTAATTTATTGTGCTATCCAGTAATATATCAATTTCAGAAATAGCCCACTAAAACTCAACAAAAATCTTTGGAGGATTTTCCTATGCAATATATCAAAACACTTGTAATTATTACTCTAGCTCTATTTACCTTCAGTACTGTACTAGCTGACCACCACGGACATAGCGATGATGCAAATCATCATGCTTCTAGCGATAATCACGACCACCACAAAGCAGAAGAAAGCGCACATGATGATAGCCACGATATGAGTGATGGTCATCACGACACTTCTGAAGAACACGCAACTGATAAAGAAAGTCATGAACATCATGACAGCTCAGCGAGTCATGACGATTCAAAACATGATGACGAGCATCATGAGCATCACGAAACAGCTAAACACTCTGGAGAAAGCGCAAACGTTGTTATGCTTGGTGAAAAAACGTTGATGCTTTACCCCCTCCTCAGCCCAGACGAAAACTTTCAAATACTTATCGATGCAGACAAAGCAGGCTATACTACCTCTGTAAGCTATGAAGATACACCGCTTGAAGTTTCTTTTGATGACTCTGGTCGCACACAGATTGACCTAGCTAACGCTCAACAAGGTACTTACCACCTCACCTTTAGAGACCAATCCAATACTGTCACTGTGCCCGTTAGTGTCTACAAAGCAGAAACAAACTCAGGAAAATCATTCACCGCTATCTTTGCGCCAAGCCCTAGCTTGTCCACAAGCGGAAAATCAGAAGTATTTATATACAATATTGCCCAAGGTGAAAACCTCCATGAACTCATCAATGTCAACTACAAAATGGATGGTATGCAGCATTCAATGGATAATGTGATGACACCACTCGTCCATGAACACTTTGATGCCTTAAAAGGAGAAGCTTCAGAAGACAATCCAGCACTCACCACAGCTATGTCTAACCGCTCGAGCCTCAGTTTTGCCATGGCTGGTCAATGGAAATTTAATATCATGGTTGATGGAGAGCTATTAAGCTTTTACATCGAGATGTTTAATAATTAAATCCGTTTTTTATAGCACTTGGTTTAGATAGCTTTAGATAGCATTTGGTCTAGATAGTGCACCTACCTTTATCTAAACCTGCTATTTAAGCTCTCCTTTAACTGACATGATTAAAACTACTGACATGATTAAAACTAAAGAAACACGAATCCCTCTCGATACAGTAACTGGAATAGGTAATTTCCCAAAACAAGCGCAAGGCTTTAACCTATTCAGTTTGCCACTGCTTGGAAGCTTTTTCAGGTGGAAATATGCAAGAGCTGTCTTTCAAATCCCCCTACTACTATTGGCTATCTTTGTCATAGTAGATGGTTTGACTGGAAGGCAGCTCGCACCACGCAACATAGCGACCACCAGTGTATGGCTGCACTACCGTGGTCTAGTCGTATTAGCACTTGCCTTTGTAGGTAATGCCTTTTGTGCTGCTTGCCCCCTCATGCTCACCAGAGGCATTACAAAACGCATAGATAAGCTAATCAACTACAAATTGACTTTTCCAAAAGCGTTAAAAAATAAATACCTAGTTATCGTCTTAATGCTGCTTTACTTCTTTAGCTACGAATTCTTTGACCTATGGGCAAGTCCTTGGCTAACAGCTTGGCTAGTGATTGGCTACTTTTCTAGCGCACTCGTCATTGACACACTCTTCCCTGCTGGTACATTTTGCAAATATGTCTGTCCGCTTGGCAATTTCAACTTTGTTGTCTCGAGCCTATCCCCAACCCAAATCACAGCAGTCAATACTTCAGTCTGTGATTCTTGCAAAGAAAAACCTTGCTTGCACGGCAGGGAAAGTTATCACGAAACGCCTTCACTGCAAACATCAAATTCAGCCTTTATACCGCTTGGTGATATTACTAATCCAAATGGTCAAGGTTACTTCCCAGGCTGTGAAACTAATCTTTACGTACCTACCATGACTTCAAATATGGACTGTACAAATTGCTTCAACTGTGTACGTGCCTGTCCTTATGACAATGTAGCTTTCACAGTAAAAGCACCAACATGGGAAGCAAGTCATGCAGCTTGGTCACCTATTAGTACAAGCAAGCTTGTTAGACATGGCAAACTCAGCATCATGCTACTTGGCGTGTTACTCACTTACTATGGTTTGATGAACGCTATCGCCATGGTTCCGCAGTATTATCACTTTGCGGATTGGCTAGCACGTACCTTCGGTTTAAGTGCAGTACCTTCTACCGAGGCTGGTTTGCTAGCACTATTTTTAGCAACCATAGCGATTGTCGGTTTAGTACTAACTGGCATCATAAGTTATCTTGCGGACTTACTGGGTCAAGGCAGCGCTAAGCTATCAACTTCGTTTATGCGCTGGGGATATGTAACTGTTATCTTAGGTGTAGGTTTTTGGACAGCTCACTACATCTTCCATTTTCTAACAGGTGCTTTAACCATCATTCCTGTATTTGAACATTTCTTTGCCTTTAGAGGCTTTGATGTTGACCCAAATTGGCGTTTATCCAAAATTGTGCCAACAGCTTGGCTCTTTGCTATCGGTGCAGGCATCACAGGAATTTACACACTCCTAGCGCTCTATGCAACGCTGCGAATAGCTTTTCGCAATTTTGGCAAACGTGCAGTGATTGCCATGTGGCCAATGCTCATATACGTATTATTCTTTGCTGCTTTTTCACTTCTGATTTTGGCACAACCTATGGAAATGCGTGGCACAATATTTGGTCCAAGCTTTTAAAAAACAGTTGCCATTTGTTTGAACCAATATCCAAATCTATTTAGATAGACTCTCTATCTTTTCCTTCTCAAAATACGCATAGCAATCCAAAAGCAAGCTAAATAAAGCTCTTCGCTAATTTATTTAGCAGTTACACGATTCACTGCAACAGCAGTGAATCGGTGAGCTTCGTAACGAGTAATACCGAAGTGAATCATAAATGTCATAATCCCAGTCAATACACAAGGTTTTCAAGCCTTTATCCTTCGGTTATTTCGCAATCTTTGCGACTATATCTTTATGACATTCATCTTTCAGTTTAGT
>CALGZD010000280.1 GCA_937934635.1 uncultured Deinococcales bacterium | reverse complement strand
CAATTACCGCCTAGTAGTCTAGAAATGCTATCTGCCACAGGCTCACCGCTAACGGTGCTCAACTGGGCAGCTATTGTTGGTCCTAACTTTGATAAGGTCGTGTCTTCAGAGCTTTATAAACAAAAGCAAGCAACAGACTTTACACCAGAAACACTTGACCGCTTACTGCTCACTAGCGACCAAAGTATCGCAAAACTGAGCATGTTAGATAAAACTGCTATGGACACAATCATGACTCAGGTGTCGGTTGCAAATTTAAATACTTTAGCTGAACAACATGATGTTTCAACGCTAAATACACTAGCGAATTACTTTCCGAATTTAGATATTGACGGACGCAATGCGCTATTAAATGTCTGGACACAACAACCAAACATCGCTGAAAAATATGCGGGAGAACAAACCAGAAATGGCATCATCCAAGCAAATAATCAGGCTGCTGCTATCAACTTTATTGCTTCAGATACATCTCTTCTGAGCCTATATCGAGACTTACCTGCATTTATCCAAGGTGATATACCTTTCAATTTATTTTTGGCAAAGTATCAACTTAGAAATATTCTTATCTACGCACTTATCAGTATTGCGATTCTGTTTTTAATCTTAGGTTTACTGTCTCGTCTACTTTTTAGGCGTCGCAGAAAAGTTGTGGTTAAAGAGGTCATTCGAGAAGTACCTGTTGAAAGGCAATCTGATAATTTTAGAGATTGATAATTGATAGTCATCCTAGTAGGATGGGTCGCGCCCATCAATCAGGAACTACAAATATCAAACAACAATTAAAACTACTCACTAATCACAAAAGCATCATTTGAAATTGACGTATTTGAAGCATGAATATATGCACTTATAAAATACCACTCAAATGTATTATACGCTATTATTCAAGTAAGATAGGCATAGCCTATCCTACGCTAGGCGTTACGTTCTTGTGCTACCAACATACGTCTAAGAATTTTCCCAGAAGGTGACTTAGGAATACTCTCAACAAATTCCAACTTACGTAGTTTCTTATGTGGTGCAACTTTTGAAGCCACAAAATCATAGACATCATCTTCACTCAAGTTTTGATTTGGCTTAAGTACCACAAAACCTTTAGGTACTTCTCCTGCCTCATCATCCTGACTTGGAATGACCGCTGCGTCTGCAATCGCAGGATGCGTTAAAAGAAGCGCTTCAAGCTCAGCAGGTGCAACTTGGAAACCTTTATATTTAATAAGCTCTTTTACCCTGTCGACAATATAAAAATAGCCTTTGTCATCTACATAGCCAACATCACCTGTGTGCAACCAACCTTCGTCATCAATAGTGTGGGCAGTCGCTTCAGAATTATTCAGATAACCAACCATACGGTTAGGTCCACGCACCCACAATTCACCTGTTTCATTTTTGCCTAAGGCTTCGCCTGTTTCTATGTCAACAAATTTACACTCGATATTTGGAATTGCTGGACCAATCGAGGCGGTATCAATCACATCTGGTTTGTCAGGGTTCATGTGACTCACAGGGCTAAGCTCTGTCATGCCGTAACCTTGGGTAACCGTTACATCAGTACCAAAACTTGCTAAACGATCACGACACTCTTGCGCCACTTCACCACCAAGCGGCGCAGCACCAGAAAATACATAGCGCAAGCTCTTTGGTGGATACTGGTCAATCATAGGGTGTTTTGCTAGAGCAAGAATAATTGGTGGCACTAGGTGTGCATAGCTTATCTTGTGCTTTTCGATGAGTTGCAAGAACTCTTCTAAATCAAAACGAGGCATCGTCACGATAGTTGCTTTTTCAGCCAAAGCATAATTCATGATAACGACCATGCCATAGATGTGATAAAAGGGCAGCACACCAAGCAAAACATCATTTTCAAGAATTGCACCATCTGAAGGAACACCTATACACTGACAGATATTTGCAACCAAGTTGTAATGCGTGAGCATAACGCCCTTAGGCAAGCCTGTTGTACCACTTGAATAGGGTAAGACGACTATATCTTCTTTAGGATTAATCTCAACATCTGGCACTACACCATCGCTTTTTAATAATTCAGCAAAAGGTGTTGCACCTTCAGCTTCGCCAAATACAAAAATCTCTTTTATATCTGAAGCTTTTGCTGCTTCCTGTGTCTTATCCATAAACATAGGAATGGTTACTAGATAAATTGCATTCGCATCTTTAAATTGATGGGTAAGTTCTTCAGCTGTATAAAGCGGATTAGCAGTTGTGACGATACCACCTAATAACGCTACTGCATGAAACGCCACCGCATATTCGGGCACATTTGGGCTACAGATAGCAAGGACATCACCTTTTTTGAAGCCTCGTTGGTGCAAACTTGCAGCTACTAGCTTAATTGCCTGACCTAAGCCTTCAAAGGTAATAGTTCTGCCAGTAGGTCCATCAATCAAAGCAGGCTTATCACCTAAACCAGCAGTTCGCTCAAGAATAAATTGGGGTAGGGATACTTCTGGAATATCAACATCAGGGAAAGGACTTTTGAAAATCATCGTGTCTCCTTCATTTAGCTAGTTAGGTATTGT
>CALGZD010000279.1 GCA_937934635.1 uncultured Deinococcales bacterium | reverse complement strand
CAGCAGTGTCTGGGTCATCTGTAAAGAAATCAAACCGCACTGTAGGATCCGATGGGTCTACTGGTGCTATCTCGCCAGAAACAGATCCTTGATTACTAATATCAAGCGTACCTATACCACAGCTATCTTTTAAGGCAACTGTATATTCAATAGTAACACTACTACCATTAGCTAAGTTGTCAATACCAGCGAAATCAACTTTCGTTTCTGTTGACTCATTTAACTCTGTTATAGAAGGAGTGAAACTTATACTTGCAAGATCAAGAGTTGTATCTGTATCAACAATATCTGAAAAATGAACTTTATCAACAACAGCTCCAGTATTATTGCGAATCACAACTGTATATGTGACCGTTTCACCTGGCTCGAGCGTATCCGCTACCCCAGATGGATCATCATTAATTACAGCTGTCTTTTCAGCAGTTAAACCCACAATACTCTGTGCACTAGCACTGGTCAAAAGCTGCATCGAACTAACCAAAAGTAGGGTTAGAAAGGCTAGCGATAGTGTTTTGAACGTTTCTTTCATTATAAATTTATCTTTTTTCTTTTGTGAGGCGACTACCAGACCGTTTTCTGACAATCTATACTTTTCTTTACGATGTTTTTCTTTTTCGTATTTTTCTTCTTGGGAGGACATCTTCAAAGAATTCATGACTAAATACCCCCTTTAACTTCTTCGGCAAGCTGTGGCAGGTTAGCCTGTATCAGACCAGCCCATATTTGGCAATGCCTAGCTTGGTGAGAATACTTATATTTCACAGTATTATATTTCACGGTATTGCCCCTTCTTCTTACTGTTTGGATTGACCAAGTGACAAGATGTTCTTGCCACTTAGTCATAAATGTATAGCTAAGCATTAAAACTGATTGCCGCCGATAATATCGAGGCTGATATATGGACCAGAGGTATTGAGTAAGAGACCATCATAGCCACCAAGGCTATAGCCAATGGTTAACCATAATTCCTCAAGTACCTGCGCTCTGAACTCTACAGAAGCAGCCGTTTCACTTGTGCCAAGGTTTGGCAACATAGCGTAGTGTCCGAAAGCACCTAAGCCGATATTAATCGCTGTATCGACGTAGTAAATACCACCGAGTTTAAACTCGAACATATTCGCAGTAGGATCACTAAAGCTGATACGGTAAGCTGCGCTAGGTCTTAGCTCAAAGCCACTACCTAAGTCAAAGGTCGGAGCAACTTCACCTGCAAGTTCAGTAAAGAACTCATTGGTAATGAAGCTATGTGTTGTAAGTAAGTTCAAGCGCTTCTGCTTAAGTGCATAAGACAGCGAGGTCTTACCTGATAGAGAAGGCATGATTTGATAGACATTATCAAAGGTGACTGTCTGGTTTTCATCAATCTGACCATACAAGCCTGCATTGATACTAAAGCGCATATCGCCTGTCTTCGGTAAACCAATCTCACCACCAAGGATGCCGTTGATTCCGCCATACTGGAAACGCAGCGCACTTGCTAGTGTTGCTTCACTCGTATTATTCGTAAAGTCGTGGTCATACTTACCTGTAACTGTAAAGCTTGTTGTTTCGTTTAGGAAGAAAGGTACATCAACCGTTAGGTTCGCCTTGTTACCTAGACCACTGAGTGTTGGCAGTGAGTAATCAAATGAGATATTTCCTGATCCCACTTTTTGGTCTAGTCCAATTGCACCAGCAAATTGTTGTCCCCATACGTAGTACAGCAAGCTATTTACCGATAAGTTCTCGTCAATATCTAGAACAATACTTAAATCAGAACGTGCTTCTGCATTTGGATCAAATGGCTGGTTATGTGTGAGATTCATCGTTAGATTATCTTGTGAGTAGAAACCTCTCAAAATACCATTGATGATTTGTTGCTCCCACGTATAGCCAAGACCTGCACCGATACCAAATGGACCAAAGCTTTGCTCATAAATTGCTGAACTCTGATTGATGTCAAAGTTACCTAAGTGCTCGAGCGCCATCACACCACCATCCCAGCCAAGGGTGTAGTGTAATCTGCCTGTGCCGTTAATCTTCAGCAGCTGAGCAGTGTCGTTATAAGAAAGGTTGATTGTTGCGCCAACTGTCTCGTTACCACCACTACCAACTAAGGTATAGACATTGTTCTGACCAACACCATTAATCAGTTGACCACGGTATGTTGCCACGACACTAAAGTTCTCTGGATAGAAACCTGCCTCAGCACCAATATTGATGCCACTACCAAGGTTAGTTAAACCTGCCCCGAAGGTAAATGTACCTGCGGTATAGTTTGCACCCGCACCATAGACAAGCTGATCACGGTTTGTAGCCAGTGGCTCGTACTGAACGACTAGGCTCACTGCTTTCGTTTGATCAGTTGGGTCTTGTGGCCAGAGTGGTTCTTTAAGATGAATAAGACCTGTTGGATAGTCAATGGTGTAATCCGTTAGACGCACCAAGGTTCTTGCTACATCACCAACATTGAGAATGATGTTTTCTTTACCAACTGTGATAGCATTTCCGATGCTATAAACTTTTGAGCCATTGAGAATATATGGCGGTTGATTATCAAAGGTAATCGTTTGTGTTCCTGACGCTGTGTAGCCAGCAAATGCACCAACTTTAAGCGGTCCACGTGTTTGTAAACGTAGCGCAGTAATGTCTGGTGAATTACCTTGTCCAGGAATTGGTTCTGCAGCAGAGTAATACCCAACTGTTACATCTGGCGTATCATAGCGGATTGCAATGCCATCTTGTGAACGTAAGGCTGGACCTGCTTCATTGGCAGCACCTGTCAGGATAAAACGAGGATTAGTAGAGATATAGTGCGATAGACCTCTGTCAGTATCGAACACAAAGTTCATTGGGTTCAAGCCAA
Source organism: uncultured Deinococcales bacterium (assembly GCA_937934635.1). The sequence continues at coordinate 1,803 of CALGZD010000279.1, read as the reverse complement.
CATCAATAGCAGCTTGTAGTGTACCTGGACCAATTGGATACTCCAGATAACCTCTCGCAAAGATATCCGCACCAAACTCTCCACCTAGGAGAATTGCCTTAGCACCTACATGATAGGTAAAGATACTTTCTCTCGCACCAAGAAGACCTAAGCTCATGCTTCGCTGTGTTGAACCGTAGAGAACTTCTAGATCTAGGTTTTTCACTGTAATCTGTGGCTCAAAGCGGATGGTTGCTTTACCATCTGCATCAAAAGCGACTTGATGACCTGTGATATCTGTACGAGCATCTGCATCTATCAAACCAAGATTTGAACCAATCGTTACATGCTCATAAGCGCCAATAAGCTGCTCTGGAAGCTGTAAACCAATTTCAATCGGTTGATAATTACCTACATTGAGTTGGTAGCCAACTACATCTAAATCACCCAGTTTTTGCATTGGGAATGTTGGATCGTCTACCGAGATACCCAAGCCTGCAAGTATGTTAAACGACGCTTCACCCGCAACCATATTTTCACCAATAGCTGTACGCAAGGTAAAGGTTGGCTCTTCAACTGGGGCTAGCGGTCCTTCGTGACGTACACGGTAACGAATTTCACCACCGTGAATCATGCCAAGTACCCAGTACAAGCGACCTTCTACAAAAGTAGGATCACCGATTGGGTCACCGTTGAAGGTGCTCGAGCCCGGAACATAGGTCGACCCAGCTGGAACCCAGTGGGTAATCAATACACGGTCAACCCACTCTGCATGACCTTCACTATCAAACTCTAGAGCAATGTCAGAGTAGCGCTCTTGTATAAATGGTTCAGGTGCAACGACTTCTGGACGTACAACTGTGATATTCGCAGTTGCACACTGTTCACCAGATTCTGAAGTGATACAGGCACGGTTCACCAGCACATCTGGCGCTGACTCATCAACGATAGCAGTCAGTGGGAACAGACGCTTTTCACCCGCAGGTAGCGAGAATTGCTGATTAATGCTTGTACCTGTTAAACCACCAGGAAGAATATCTGATAGCGTAACCATACCTTCTGAACCACCCGTGTTAGTCACAGTGATTAGGAAACTAGCAGGCTTACCGACTGCGGCAGTTTCTTGCATAGCTTGTTTCACAATGCTAAAGGCAGCAGGTACAACAACAACTGGTTCAACAATAACTTCTGGCTCAATAACTGGCTCTGGCTCAACAATAGGCTGAACAACATGCACAACTGCACTAGAAATTGCTGTTTGTCCTTCGCTTGTTAATGAAGCATAATTTGTAATTTCTTCTGGTGCATCTTCAAGCACAATCGCACTAAGTACGAAGGTACGTGTTGCTCCAGCATCCAAAACAAATTCTTCAATCAAGTTATTACCTGCAAGATATTCTGGCAGATAATCTTCGATGATAAAGCTTCTTGCTTTCGTACTATCATTCTTAGCAACTAAAGTAAAGGTTACCGTATTGCCAACTTCTGTAAAGACTGGCTTAACTTCTTTAACCAAGACAATATGACTTTGGTCAAATGGATGTGTTACTGAAATCACTGCACAATCTTGAACATTGCCAACATTACTTGTTAGCACTGCACAGTTCTCAATACTATCTGCTGCAGCTGCATTGACCACTGCGTCAATTACGTACTGTACACTTTCGCCTGCGGCAAGTGTCTTGAGCTGATGTAGACCTTCGCCTGTTAAACCTGATGGCAATGTATCTTTCAACTCAAACGTGCCTTCACTCTGACCAACATTACTAACAGTAATGCTGTACTTCAGAGGATCACCAACATTGATATTGGTATGGCTCGCTT
>CALGZD010000278.1 GCA_937934635.1 uncultured Deinococcales bacterium | reverse complement strand
GTTAAAATATTAGTGGTTGATTGAGAGTCAAAACTTTCTTCTTTATTGGTAGCAAAACCCATGACACCCTGTACTGAGTCTGATGATATCAAAGGAACTGAGACAGCAGATTTGAAATTTTCAAAGGGTTTAAAGTCAATTCTAGCTTCGAATGTTGCATAGTCTTTAATGAAAACAGCTTTTTTAGTTTCCCAAACTGTTCCAGAAGCACCTTCGCCTCGTACTATTTTTCTGCCTAAGTCTAGTTTGAATACGCCAGATGCAGCCACGAGCTCGAGCTTGTCTTCTTTTTCATTATGCAGAAACAAATAAGCATCTGGATTACCAGTAAGCCTAGAAAACTGCATAACCATCGTATCCATTAGGCTGTTGATATCAAGACGGTTCATCATGCCTAAGGCAGTTTCATGCAATGCATACATATATCTGTGTTGTTGTTCTAAATCAAGAATATTTTCTTTTTCTTGTGTAACATCAATGATAAAAGATTGGAAGTATAAGGCACGTCCTGTGTGGTCACGAACAATACTTGGTATATCTCTAACCCAATGTGTTCGTCCATCTTTGTTAAGCACTCTATATGAAAATGATTGATTATGTTCTGTATATTTATGATGTAAGTCACGTGTATGGTACAGATTCAAGTAAGTATTTTTGATAGTTTCGGTATCTTCAGGATGTATTAAATTCAACCAAGTTATGGATGAAGCTCTAAACTCTTGTACGGTATATCCAAATTGCATGATGGTTTCAGATATGTCATCACAAATAATAGTGTCGCTAACAGTAGCACTGTCAATAGTGGTGATGTTTACAAGTGACTCAATATGCCAACGAATACGACAGACTACGCTTTGAGAATCAATGATTGGATTTGCTGTAGGTTTAGAGTCTTGTATTAGGGATGGGGAGTTTTGTGTTACAGGGTTTTTTGTTACAGAGTCTTGTACTGTAGGATTCTGAGTTATACCGTCTTGAGCTTGAGAATCTTTTGTTAATCGTGGCAACACTTGGAGCATCGAATCCATCTCGGTTTCTCGTTTCCTTTTATGACTACTGGCTTATGGCTACTGGCTTATGGCTACTGGCTTAGGGCTACTGGCTTAGGGCTACTGGCGCTTGGTGTTTCTAAGTGACTTGATTGTTTGAACTATCCATTTAGGAGCTTGATGGCTAATCGCTAGGTAATTGATTTATATCGTTAGTGTATTTTTTGTTACAAATACTGCTTTAAGCTAACTAGAAGAAAGGTTAATGAATTATCATTAACTAAATGTTTCTGATTCACTAATATTATGAAGAATCATCATTTGTACATAAAAGTCCAATCAACAAAGCTGAAAGTATTATTTCATCTAGTTTCGTACTCTATTTTTGAAACTGATGAATCTATAGCTGACTTTTTAAGAACCTAAGTGCTAACTACAATTATGATAAAATTTTGCGAAAAATTTGATTCTTTTTGTGTTATCACTGATACAAGGAAGGTTTCCGATTTCGTGTGTATTGGTTCAAGTCAAAATGATTAAATCAAGGATTACACAAGTCGATACACGGAATCTGGTAAACCGTCATATACAAGGCATTAAATTTAAAGCTTGAGCGCAATATCTTGCAGATTTTGCTAAAACTTTAGAGATTAAAAAGCAATTCCACGATTAACTGCGACAGCAGTTAATTGGCGAGCTTCGTAACAAGTGTCTGTGAAAAACACACAGTAAGAATAAAGCCACTCAGTGTATACAGTTATTTCGTGGAAACGCTGAAAGTATTTGAACTCAAGCCATACTGTTATTTATTTAGCCTTTAGGAGTAATAGAGTTGAAAACTTACCGAATTCCCAATACAGATCTAGATGTAAGCCGCCTTGCCTATGGTTCTTGGCATATGGGTGGAAACTGGGATAAAACACCACCGACGGATGATATTAAGGCTCGAGCCGAAGAACTAATCCGCACAGCCTATGAACAGGGCATCAACCACATCGACCTTGCTGATATTTACACAATGGGTAAGTCAGACGAAGTTGTGGGTCATGCACTAAAGGAAAATGCTGGACTGCGTGAAAAGCTTGTCTTGCAAGAAAAAGTTGGCATCGTTGTAGGTGGTAATCCTGATTTTGGAATGCCTAGTCGTTTTGATTTTAGCTATGAGCACTTGGTCAAAGAAGTTGAAGGTAGCCTTAAACGTTTGGGTACAGACTATGTAGATATTCTTGCTTTTCACAGACCTGACCCACTGGTGGAACTTGAAGAAATTGCCAAAGCTGCGGAGTTTATGCACAAGCAGGGCATGGTGCGTTATTTTGGGGTCAGTAATCACAGTGCTGCACAGATTGAATTATTGAAGAAATATATTGAGTTTCCACTAGTTGTGAATCAACTAGAACTCAACTTACTTCACCATCACCTTATAAGCAGTGGCATCCTAGTCAACATGACAGGCTTTGATTACGCCAATACCAACGGTGTTCTCGAATACTGCCGTTTAAACGACATCATGATTCAAGCATGGTCGCCAGTTGCAGGAGGCAAACTGTTTAATCCAGCAGATGATGCGCCAGAAAATATCAAAGCTACTGCTGCGCTTATTAGTAAGCTGGCAGCAGAAAAAAACACAACCCCAGAAGCAATTGCTTTTGCATGGCTACTCCGTCACCCTATGGGTAT
>CALGZD010000277.1 GCA_937934635.1 uncultured Deinococcales bacterium | reverse complement strand
ATTGTCGAAGTCGGCAAATTTACCTGACCAGCTCCAACCTGTTGCATCTAGGCGTTGCTTATAAGCTTGATTCTCAAAGCTATTATTCTTGTATACCTGTAAAGTATTTTCAGGTCTTTGAGTGTCATGGGCTAATAAGCGCTCAAATCCTTTTTGCATGAGTGGTGTCCACTGCGCTATAGCTTTTAGATTATTGAAGTCTGGTTTCATGTCCGTAGCAAAGAGTTCTAGTGTTCCATTGTTGTCAATATCACCACTGTCAAAGCTCATAGTGTTTTGGGTGATACGATTAAAAATAGACCCTATAGGCTGCTTTTGCCAGCCCTCATGTGTATTCAACCAAACCCAATCAGGAATATCGAAATCATTACCTACAATTAGGTCTCCACGCCCATCTTGATTAACATCAAAAAGGGTTAGAGCCAAGGCTTGGGCGCTGTCTTCTAAACGTTCAGCTTTGAAGCTACCGTCGTCTTGCTGGTAGTTAACGACAACACCTGCACCATTAGAAAGCAGGAAACCTGTTCTAAGTTGTTGCTCTAAAAGCGTGTCATAAGAAGCTGTAATTAGGTCTAGGTCATTATCAAAGTCAATATCTGCTACTAAGAATGTATAGCTAGGAAAACGCAAACCTTGAAGAAATTCTTTTTTGAAAGGTTGTTGTTCACTTTGCTGATTATGCCAATAGCTTATACCACCTGTTGAATGGCTAAATAGTAGATCAAGCCATCCATCTGCATCTACGTCAACCGCAGCTACAGCCCGTGCTTGTCGTTCATTCAAAACTTCTTTACGAAATTCTAAATTCCCTTCATTCCATAAAATACTACTATCGCCAGCAAGATTTGCTAAGACTATATCTATATCCTTATCGTTATCTAAATCACCTAATGCTAAACCAGAGCCATTGCTATCAAAAAAAGTAACTTGGTCGCCACTAGCTTTGGTGGTGTGCTCGAGCGCATGTTCAACAAATCTATCAGTACACACTTGTTGTTCCTCTAAAGCAACAACCTGTACATCAACATTGAGTTGTGCATGTGCAACTACAAAACAACTTGTGAAGATAACAATAAAAATTGATTTCATAAAATAACTAAACAAAAACAATAAATCTTAGAACTTTAGAACTCTATAACAATCTAAGAAAAAACTAATTTGTTTTTCAGTACGTTTTTGAACATAGCGAAAAAACTACAAAGGTGTGCATTGAGAAAATTTTGACTATCAGAAAATATCGCACTAAGGTTACAAATAAACCACACACCACTAATACGTATTAGCCTTTTCTATAAAAGATGGTGCTCACATGAGCACCATCTCTACTAATTAGCGTGTAGCTAAAGTATCACTTAATAGACTATTAGAATAAACCGTTAACTTCGTCGTTTGCTTCTAGTAGAATGTCTGCTGCGCTACCTTCACCTAGGAAGATACTTGCAATAGCTTCACTCATAATTGAGTTAATATCTGAACCAAAATCAGTGATTGGGAACAAGAATGTGCTATTAACATCGTCATTTGCTGTTAGGTCAGTAAATGCTGTAATGTCTACGCCAGCTTCTTCACGAACACCTACTGATAGTTCTAACGCTTCTGCTGTTGATGGGAATACAACACCACTTGCACCAATTACGTTAATACAAGCAGGGCTACCTAAGTACTTAACCCATGCCCAAGCTGCTTCAGGATTTTCTGTACCTGACCAGATTGAATCAGCAAGACCATTGTACATACTTGAACGTGCGCCATTAACAGTTGGAATATTTGCAAAACCAACATCGAACTCGCTACCTAAGTAAGTACCAATCATCCAACTACCGTCTGGAACCATAGCAGCAGTAGCACTTTGGAATAGAGGTGCTTGACCACCAGAGCTTTGCTCTGCTTCAGATGGTGCATAACCTTTAACTAGTGCAAGATCTGCCATCCACTGAAGAACTTCAGCAATTGCTGGCTCGTCGTAGTAGTACTCGTTGCCCCATACGCCGTTGTTATAGCTGAAACCGTTAGCTTTAGCTAGCCAGCTCCACTCAGTTTGACCATATGCGCCACCACGGTTACCGCCACCTTGAGCAAAACCATACTGCACAACATTATCTTTGTCAAAGTCAGCACTTAGACCGTTGTTACCGTTTGCATCCAGTGTTAGCTTAGCAATAACTTCTTCGAAAGTACCACCGTCAGCCGCATTCCAGCTCATGTTGTTTACTTCTTCAACACTTACGCCCGCTGCATCTAGCATGTCTACATTATAGACAAGAGCGATAGTGTCAAAATCTTTTGGTAAACCATAACGAACACCATCACGTGTCCAAAGCTCAGCTAGACCTGGTAGATAGATGTCTGTAGCTACGCCATCTGCGTCTACCATTTCTTGAAGATCCATAAGCTGACCAAGTGCTGCAAATTCTGGATACTTAGCTAAGTGGTTTGTAAATACGTCTGGTGTTTCACCACTTACAAAACCAGTTTGGATGTTTGACCAGTAGTCACCCCAACCAAGCTGCTCAATATTAACAGTGATGCCTGTTTCAGCTTGGAAGTTATCAGCACATGTCTGATAGTGAGGCTGCTGGTTGCCGTCCCACAATGAATAACGAATTGTTTGGGCTTGCGCTGTTACGAATGCAAAAACTGCTACAAGCACGACTAGTAAAGAAACTTTTTTCACAAGTGTCTCCTTCTGCAAAGCCCCTGTAGGGCAAATTGCCAAAAATAAAAATTAAAACTTTTCAAATGGCTGATTTGCCATCTAAAAACAAAAGAAAGGTATATCTTCAAACTCAACATAAAGAAAATTGGGCTCAGCATGTTTTTGTAGCAAAGCGAAAAAAACTGCTTAAAGTGAATCTGTATCGAAGCAATTATAATATCCCCATTGAACGATAGCTTTAAATACTCACTCAATTGCAGATTCACTCATTTACCACCTGAGAACTGGATAGAATCAATAACACGACGTCCAAAGAAAATGAAAATAAGCAACGCAGGCACAATTGAAACTGCTGCCGCTGCCATTAGACCAGTCCAGTCAGGTGCGCCTTGTGGCGTCTGAGAACGGAAAACACTGAGCGCTACTGTGAGCATACGCACACTTTCATCTCGTCCAACCACAAAAGGCCAGAGGTATTGATTCCATGTTGTTATAAAAGTCAATATGCCAAGTGTGATGGCTGGACCACTCATGAGTGGTAGCGCAATTCTACCGAAAAACCCAATCTTGGTAGCACCATCAATAATGGCTGCTTCTTCAATACTTGTATTTAGACTTAAGAAAAATTGCCGCATAAAAAAGACGGCAAAAGGTGTCATAAGAAAAGTTGGTGCAATGATACCTACAAAGGTGTTAATCCAACCGAGTTCTTTCACCAACACATAGTTT
>CALGZD010000276.1 GCA_937934635.1 uncultured Deinococcales bacterium | reverse complement strand
CCTTCAGGCGAACTTCGTGATACACGTGTGTATGCTATGACGGATTTGGGGCAGTTGCGCTTAAAGCTTTCGAGTTCTTGAAGTGTTCTAGCAATTTCTGTCTTTATTACAGCCTTATCCGAGACTCTTCGCTTTGCTCAGAGTGACATGCGTTAGAGTGACATGCGTTATGTGAGTGCGAGTTTGACAGCTTCTTCTGCGTGGATTGCAGTTGTATCAAAAAGTTTGACTTTAGTATGTTCTTGTTTGACAAGCATAACGATTTCTGTACAGCCTTCTATAACTGCTTGAGCGCCTTGCGCCTGCATAGCATCAATAATGCGTAAGTACTCAGTACGAGAGCTTTCTTTGACCTCACCCAAACACAATTCGTTGTAGATGATGTCGTGGACAGTCTGTCTATCTTCTTTGGATGGCACGATAACATTGAGACCGTGTTTTTCAGTTAGGCGACTTTTGTAGAAGTCTTGTTCCATGGTGAAGTTTGTGCCTAATAGCCCAATAGTTGTCAGCCCTGCTTCTTTGATGCGATTGGCGGTTGCATCTGCTAAGTGAAGCAGTGGGATGCCAATCGCTTTTTCGATTTGTGGGGCGACTTTGTGCATGGTATTTGTGCAGATGAGCAAAAAGTCAGCACCAGCAGCTTCGATTTGTTTGGCAGCTTTAGCGAGGACTTCCCCTGAGGTTTCCCAATCACCAGCGTGTTGTAGTTTTTCGATCTCTTCAAAGTTGACACTGACCATGGCAATTTTGGCAGAATTAAGTCCACCAAGCTGTTGTTTTACACCTTCGTTTATCCAACGATAATACAGTTCTGTACTTTCCCAACTCATGCCACCGAGTAGACCGATTGTTTTCATGTATTCCATGTGTTCCATGTGTTCCATGTGTTCCATGTGTTCCATGTGTTCCATGTGTTTAATTTAGCATATGAGTAGTGTCAACCCTCACCTCTAGCTCCTCTCCCAAGCTTAGGAGAGGAGGACTAAAAAAGCTACTTTAGATACTGTTGTCGGGGGTGAGGGCTAAATATAGCCATATGCAATCAATAGGCAATTAATAGGCAATTAATAGGCAATCAATATGCAATCAATATGCAATCAGAAGAAGTCTTTCAGAAGAATTTGATTGCAAGAGATGCTTTTCCAGACTACACATTTTCTCAGCCAAATTGGTTTAGACTGTAAATCACTCATGCCCACTTTAATGTTACTCGCTTGGCGAAACTTACTTTCCTATCCTTGGCGCACTTTTGCAACGGTGATTGGCGTAGCTGTTGGCATTGCTGCGGTTATTGCCACGCTCTCTGTCGGGGATAATGTTACTTACAACGTTCAGCAAGCTCTTGATGAAGCAGGGGGTAAGGCTGATCTATTGGTGATTTCTGGTACAGGTAGACGGACTTTGATTAGTAATACTAGTCATTCAGGTGAGCTCGAGCCCCTCCTCTTAACCCACCCAGACGTCAGCGAAGTTATGCAAGTCCTAGAACAACGTTCCGAGCCCAAGCGCAGTTTAGATGTACAAAACAATGCCCTGATTCCAGGTATAGACACAGGCTTCCTGATTTCAGGACGTGAAACCGAAAAACAAGAAGCGCTTGAAGTCGAGCTTTTTGAAGGGGTTTTGCCTAAGCAGGGTTCAAACGCAATTGCCCTATCACAAGGTTTTGCTGAACTACGTGAAGTGAAGCTTGGTGACGAGCTGATATTCACCAGCCGTTTTGGTGATATTGCCATGCCTGTTGTGGGCATTATGGATGATTCTTTTGGCTTGGCGAGTGGCAACAGTGGGCGGATAGCACTGGCCCACATAGAAGATGTTCGCACCCTTTTTAAACTTTCGGGGCGCAGCAGTTTTTTAGAAATCTTTCTTGAGCCAAGAGCTGAGATAGAAGCAAGTGAAGCAAGCCTTGAAGCTGTTTTGCAAGATGCTTTCCCAAATAGTTTTGAAGTTGCACCACCAGCCCAGAGTAGTAATTTAGCCACAGGTATCGTTGATACCATCGAAGCAGGTTTGCGAGTGTTAGCAGCAACTTTGTTAGCCCTTGGTGCGTTTATGGCATACAACACCTTTTCAGCTAGTGTGGTTGAGCGCACAAAGCGTTTTGCGCTGCTTCGGACGATTTCTTTAACCAGAGGACAAGTACAGCGTTTAGCACTTTATGAAGCCTTTCTAGTGAGTCTTTTGGGCATTATTGTAGGCATCACTTTGGGTGTTTTGCTTTCTTATGGTCTTACTAGGCTGAATAGCTTGGCGCTTGGTTACGAATACATTGGCTTAAAGCTGCCAAGGCAAAATTTGTTTTTAGCGGCAGGACTAGGCTTAGTAGTGACGCTGTTGGCGGGGTATTTGCCAGCTCGAGCCGCCTCCCGCACCAGACCTGTTCAAGCTGTGCGAAGCAGCATCGACAGTACCGCTACGCTTTCACCACAGTGGGGCTGGCCCGTGCTTGCGCTTGGCATTGGCATGAGCTTTGCACCGTGGCAGGGCATGTGGGCGTTGGCAGGGGCTGGTTTATCCATGCTCTTTTTGTTTTTAGGGGTTGCCTTCATCAGCCCGATTATTCTCAAGCCCTGCGTGCGTTTGTTCAAGCCTCTGCTAGAAAGGCTCTTTGGTGCAGCAGGTGTCTTGGG
>CALGZD010000275.1 GCA_937934635.1 uncultured Deinococcales bacterium | reverse complement strand
GCGTAGCCATCAGGTGTAACATTCACGCCTCTTGCTCTATCTAATCTACGGATATCTAGTGACGCTGTCATGAATGGATACATATCAACTTCGCCACGCTCCATTGATATAACAAGTGCGCTTGAGTCACGAACGATGTTGATAATCATTTCATCAAGGTAGGGTCTACCGTCAATAAAGAAATCTTCATAGCGTTCTAGAACAATCTTCTCTCCAGGCACATGCTCTTTTAGTTTGAATGGACCAGAACCAACTGGTGTGTTGTTCATTGGGTGCGATTTCATATCTTGACCATCGTTGTAGATGTGCTCAGGAATGATTGGGAGAAGTGCAGAAGACATCGCTAGAAGGATGGCAGGGTGCGGTTGAGAAAGGTTAAGAACTGCAGTTAAGTCGTCTGGGGTTTCTACATCTGTAACAGGTGCAAACATAGACTTAAAGGGGTGATTTGCCTGTACAGTTTCTACTGAGAACTTAACATCTTCTGACGTAATAGGCTCGCCATCGTGGAAAGTTGCACCTGCAACTAAGTTAAGGGTTACGCTTAAACCATCCTCAGCGACTTCCCAGCTCTCAGCTAGGTAAGGCATTGGGTTCCAATTTTCGTCGTAACGCAGTGGTGAAGCGAAAATTTGCGTACCAGGTACGGCTGTTGCTGTGCCTGACTGAACCGCAGGGTTTAAGTGCCTTGGTACTTGGGTTGTACCAATTACGAGTGAGCCGCCTTGTTGTTGTGCAAAAGATAAACTTGGCACAAGCAATAATGCCAGTGCACAGAGAAGGATAAGACTTTTAGACATATAGTTCATATATCTGCACCTTTAATGTATGAATTTGATACCTGAAATAAAGCCATCAATAGACTTACGGGCTAACCTAAGTGTTCGTTTGGTAGATGTCTATTGGGTGGGCTCGAGCCCACCTTAACTAACTAGATAGAGAATGTAGAAGCTAAATAGCCGAATAAAGTCAGATATCAAGCACACGAAAAACATTAGTTGTGTGTTAATAGAGTCTAACACAAAAATTGCTGTTGGAGTAAAAATTGGAGTAAAAACAGGTGTGGGTTTTCTTGATTTATAAAGATGGTAGTATTGTGTCAATATGCGAATTTGCAAGAATAGGGGTGGGCTTCTAAACACCATTGCCAAACCCGACTCATACCTACCCTAGCCACTATATATAAAGCACTATGTATAGGTATAAAGCACTATGTATAAAGGAATCTATGTTTGAAGACTTCATAAAAGACATAAAAACATTTGACGATATAACCATAAACTACGTTACTGCGGGCAACGGTCCTCCTCTACTATTACTACATGGCTACCCACAATCCCACGTCATGTGGCACAAAGTTGCACCACAGCTCGCTGAACATTTTACAGTTGTTGTTAGTGATTTACGTGGTTATGGAGATAGCTCCAAACCTCAAACAACTGATGACCATAGTCCTTACTCAAAACGTGAAACTGCAAAAGACCAAGTTAGACTTATGGAATCTTTAGGCTTTGATAACTTTTACCTTGCAGGTCATGACCGTGGTGGTCGGGTTGGTCACCGCTTAGCACTTGACCATCCAGATAAGGTTAAAAAACTTGCGGTATTAGACATTGCCCCGACTTACGCTATGTATGCTACTACTGACTTTTCCTTTGCGCTTGCCTACTATCATTGGTTTTTTCTAATTCAACCTTACCCATTACCAGAAACTATGATTGGTGCTGACCCAGAATTCTACCTTCGTAAAAAGTTTGGTCAGTGGGGGCAAGATGAAACTGCTTTTCCCAAAGAAGCTATGAATGAATACATTCGTTGCTTTACCCAAGAAACTATTCATGCAAGCTGTGAAGACTACCGAGCAAGTGCAACAATTGACATGCAACACGACAAAATGGATATTGACGCTGGCGTAGGTTTACTCTGCCCTATACTGGCACTATGGGGTAGCAAAGGCTATGTTGGTAACAAATACGATGTTGTGGCAGAGTGGCAAAAATGGTCCAGTGATGTTCGGGGCTTTGGTCTACCATCTGGACATTATTTACCTGAAGAAGCGCCAGAAGAAACTTTAGCTGCGCTATTAGAATTCTTTACAGAAGCTTGAGAGGATAAATTATACCTATGAATAAATACAAAATAGCACTCATACCAGATGATGGTATCGGCAATGAAGTTATTCCAGTATCTGCTAAGGTTTTAGATAAAGCAGCAGCACTTGCTGGTTTTGAATTTGAGTACGCCAATTTTGATTCTTAAAGCTATCGAAAGCGTAACTGAGGAAGGAAAAGTCCTCACTAGAGACTTAGGCGGTCAGGCAATGACGCAAGGAATAACGCAAGCTATTCTAGATAAACTTTAAATTAGATGTCTATAAAAGCAACTACAACCCCGATTACTCGCAGCTTTGGTCAAGGCTTTCACCGAATGTATGCGCCAAAGCATCTTACGCTTGGCATTGGTTTTCCAATTGAATCATACTCAGGACCAATACCCACGATGGACCATCAAGTGGCGTTGGCTCAAAAAGCAGAAGCTGGTGGTTTTGCTGCACTTTGGTGTAGAGATGTACCCTTGCTTGACCCATCTTTTGGAGATGCAGGTCAGATGTTTGACCCGTGGGTTTGGTTTAGCTTTATAGCAGCGCATACTTCTAGCATTGCGCTTGGTACAGGTTCTATTATTTTACCTTTACGCAATCCTTTGGATTTAGCAAAGTCTGCTACATCTGTTGACCAATTGAGTAATGGTCGTTTAGTGCTTGGTGTGGCTACAGGTGATAGACCTGTTGAGTACTCTGCTTACGAGGCAAATTTTGAAGAACGTGATGAAGCATTTCGCAAGATGCTTGATGTGATGCGAAATGTTACCCATAAACCAGAAGGCTGGAACAATCAATATGCAGCACAGATTGGGCGAGATGATTTATTGCCAAAGTGTTTTGCTGGAGATTTGCCTTTTTTAGTAACAGGTCACAGCCGTCAATCTTTGGAATGGATTGCTGAACATGCTGATGGTTGGTTGATGTACCCACGAGCAATTCATATTCAGCAGATGGTTTTGGAAGAGTGGCAGCGTGTTTATACTGAGGCAGG
>CALGZD010000274.1 GCA_937934635.1 uncultured Deinococcales bacterium | reverse complement strand
GCACTTTCTCCTGAAAATGCAAATGTGGAATTTGATAAAACTAAAGCTCCTGGGTCACAAGCTTCCCAGCTTGTAAGCCCTGATTCAAAATCGCCGTTGTTTAACAGCTCTTGGGTTGCTAATTGTTCTAGATTTGCTTCTGGGTTTACTTCTGGGTTTACTTCTGGGTTTATTTCTGGGTTTTGTGAATCTGAAGCTCTGAGTTCTTCAAAAACTTGACTACTGACCGAACGGTAACTTATGTTTGCTAGTGCTTCTGGTAGCTCGAGCTCGTTTCCTAACGTTGTTCGGCTGTTGTCTGAACTACTGCCCAAACTATTGTCTGAACATGCTGCAACCACTATTATTGCTAGTAGTATGCAACCTATGATGATGATTCGTTTCACAGTTTACTGCCCCTTAAATTAAATTGTTTTAGCGTCTTCCGTCTTTATGCTACTTTTAATATAGGAACAGCGACTACTTTTGTAGGTCAGTCTAGGATTAAGGTCTTGGGCTTTTGTTTCATCGTTATAGCAGTTCCACGATTCACTGCAACAGCAGTTAATCGGAGAGTGCATCCGCCAAATGGATGCTATAAGAAAAGCTCTTCCACGATTAACTGACCTAATACCGTGTCCGAAACTATATGTAATAAACAAGCTATCATTTACTCAACCATAGTCTGTATCTAATAATCTGTGAGTTACCTAGATATCTACATAAAAATGACATCAGACTAAACTACAGATATAAACAGGGATATAAACGGAATTAGTATAAGTCAGTGAATCGGCGAGCTTCGTAACGAGTAGGAACGAACTCATTTAGCATGGGTCAACATTACGTGGAAACGCTAGAGCGTGCTTTCAAACGAAGTGTAATGAACAGTTTTTTTGTTCATTCATAAACCGCCAAAGTGCAATGTTTTTAGGGGCATATTGCCATCAGGATTTATAAGCAGCTGAAAGGCTACTCTCAGAATTTAATATACCAAGATGAAAATTATTTCGACCTCGATTTTTAACATAATAAAGCGCTTGATCCGCCTGTAATATTATCAATTCCATGCTTGTTTCAGAGCTTGGTATCAGTGTACAAATACCCATGCTTAAGGTCACTTGAGGAATTGTCAACGAAGTTTCATGCGGCAATGCTTTTTCAAATAAAGCAATATGTATCTTTTCTGCCACCTCACAAGCACCTACTTCGCTAGTATCTGGTAGAACAATCACAAATTCCTCACCACCATACCTAGCCACAAAATCTCTTGGATAATTCACCTGACTCACAAGTAAGTCAGCAATTTCTTTAAGGCAGTCATCACCTTGTAGGTGACCATAGTTATCATTATAAAGCTTGAAATGGTCGATGTCGCAAAGAATAAGACTGATAGGTTTAGACTGTTGCGTGTGCTCGAGCCATTGCTTTTCTAAATACTTATCAAATGCGTACCTGTTATTGATACCTGTAAGACCATCCTGCGTTGCCTGTTCTGCAAGCTGCCCATTTGCTAGACGAAGCTCTAGCTCTGTTCTTTTGTGCTCAACAATTTCTTTTCTAAGCTCTGCAGTTCTCTTATCTACTAGATTCTCAAGTGTAGACATGTGAGTTGCAATAGCTTGGCGTTGCAAAGTGATGTGGATAGCATTGCTCATATCACGACGAAATGATGAGTACATCGTTTCAAACTCTTCTTCATTATCACTACCATGCCTAAAATTTTCCGAATCAATAACCATATAGCCATAAAGTCCAGTGGCACTAAACAAAGGCAAAAAAACCAAGCTACAATCATAAGTAAGTTCACCAAAAAGTTCTGATATAAATGAATTACTATCAAAAAACATCTCTTGTTGCTGCTTTGATTCAGTATCTTTAGTGTCTTCAGTATCTTTAGTGTATCTAAGAATAAGTTCAAGGTCTAATTCAGGTTTCTGTTCTGTATAGCTTTGACGTAAACCCGCATTACTTCTCTTAAGTAATACATAACACTGATTAATCTTTCGTTTTGGCAGTTGCGTCTGAATGTAGTCCATCAACATGCTCATATCTGACTGAGCCCACATTGAGCGTCCAGTATCCATTGCATTAATAAAATTATTACGATACTTCTTTCCTACATCATAGCTAGTATAATTAATTAGGCTAACAATATTTTTTCGTGCTTTTTTGATAAAATTATTTGCATTTATTCTTTTATCAACATCTAACTGATTGATTTCAACTTCTCTCACAAAATAATCAAGCCAGTCAAAACAGAGCTGATAAGAACCATGCTCTAGTTTCCACTGCTTCACTTCATGAGACCAAAACTTAAGTAGGTCTCGATCATCAAGTTCTTGAGCAAGGTATTGTCTAAAAGCTGCTTGAATCTTCTCAGGTACATCCACACTAACTTCTTGCTGCTCTGTTAGCTTAGTTGTTTGGCAGGATTCTCTTACCACAAGTTGTGACTGCAAAACTTCACTCATACAGGAAGCCCCAAACATAGATTTCACTAATATATCAATCGTTTTTTGTACTATTTCCACAACTGGTTGTCGCACTGTTGTCAAAGGTGGTATCGTCAACTCACTAATAGCATCATCATCAAATCCAGTTACAGCAATATCTTCTGGTACACTAATATTTAAATCTGTTAAAGCATTGATAACCCCTTGTGCCATCGCATCAGTTGCTGCGACAATAACATCAATAGGCTGACCTGAATCAAGCAATTGATACGTCACTTCTTCTGCTTTTGGAGCAAAAAACTCCCCAGTAACTCGTAAAGATTCAGGCGTTGCTAAGCCTCGTTTACTAAGTTCCTCACAAAAAATATCTTCACGAACTTGTGAATCAAAATTATCTTTCCAACCACGAACAAAAGCAAAATTTTGGTAGTTGCACTGATCGCACAAGTACTGCATAAGCTGATGCATACCTGTGCTTTGATTCGACGTCACACTACTATAGCCTTCAAGCTCTCTTCCCAAAATAACTATGGGTAAAGCTTTGTTTTGAAGAAATGCTTTAAACGCATCATCAGACAAACGGTTAGTAATCGTTGCAAAAATAATAAGACCATCTAAATTATTTTGGGTTGCAAGCTTATAAACATCATTCCCAAACTTAAGTTTTTCAGCAGTAGAACCAAGCTGAAATCCAACAAATGTCAACATATACATTTGCAGATTAGCGATCATCTCACGCATTGGTTGTAGGTATTGAAGGTGGTATTCACCTAAACCATCAACAAAAACACCAATTTTTTTGCCCTTTAGTTCGCTCATGATGTATATACTATCGTCCACCCAAATCCAAACAGTTACTTTCGCCCAATAGTAAATCACCATTTGAATCCACTTGCTAGCTAAATTCACTTTAAAAACTTATAAAAAGTAGCTATTTGTGAAATAAACAAGCTATAGTTGTTATTATTAAGTGCTGTTCGTAAACGAAATATTAGGTTCGAGAGGCATTTTGCACCTAAAACTTAAATCTTTGGTAATGATTCCTTAACGAAAATTTTATTTTTAGAAATGAATTTAACTATAGAAACAAATTCACCCTTACTTAGTCCACTTGATTAGAAACACAAACACACTATCTACATTCTCCCAATGTGCCCCAATGTGCTCAAGATTTTAAATACATTCTCCATACAAAAGCTGAAATTTTCCTTAGTACTATGTAAAGCCACTTCATATCCACTTTAAATCTATCTGTCATACTAAATATACAAGTAGTATTGTATTTTTGGGCTCAAAAGGCGGATTTTTCTATGCTTTCACAAACACAGATTTCACAGAAACAGATTTCACAGACACAGATTTCACAGAAACAGATTTCACAAACACAGATTTCACAGACACAGGTTTCACAGACACAAGTCTCACAGACACAGGTTTCTTCAGAAAATAACGATAATTCTGTTATACCTGAACAGGCAAATCAAAACCAAGATAGCTCAGCATCTGTCATCACAGATCACATCCTCATTGTCGAAGATGATGCAGATATTGCCATGATTACCCAAAGATATTTGGAAACAGCAAACTACCAAGTAGCAATTGCTAGTGATGGTCAAGAAGCGCTCGAGCACCTAAACACACACAAACCACGCCTCGTTATCCTTGATTGGATGCTCCCAAAGCTTGATGGCATAGATTTACTAAAGCACATCAGAGATTATAGTGACCTGCCTGTGATTATGGTGACTGCCAAACACGAAGAAGAAAATAGAATCTTAGGCTTAGAAATGGGTGCAGACGATTATCTAAGCAAGCCTTTTAGTCCACGCGAACTACTTGCACGTGTCAAAGCTGTGCTACGCCGTAGCCAACCACTTGACTCAACTGAGAGCTTTATGCGTGGTCCACTTGATATACAGCCTGAATTTCGCAGAGTGCTCCATGCTGGTAAAGAAATCGAAATGACTTCTCTAGAGTTTGATTTGCTCTTTACCTTAGCTAAAGAACCTGGACGTGTTTTTAAAAGAGATGTCTTGCTAGATCATGTCTGGGGTAATGACTACATTGGCATAGATCGTGTGGTTGATGTACATGTTTACAATTTAAGAAAAAAACTTGCAGAAGTAGACGAAAATTGCGCTGCCATGATTAAAACGGTATGGCGAGTTGGTTATAAATTTCAGGAGGATGTATGAGTTATCTAACAAAAGCTTCAAAAGTATTACCTTTTGGAATGCAAGTTGGCATACCAGTTGGAATAAAGGGTCGTCTTTTCTTATCTCATTTTTCAGTCGTGATTATTACAGCCTTAGCTATTTACATCACTGCTTGTATTGTCAATCCTTTTATTTTAAAACCAACCACAGTTGCAGGTGGTGTAGACATTCTGACCTTCTGTGCTGAATCAGCACAGCGCAGCCTTTTATGGGCTTTGGCTGCTGCACTGGCAATTGCAGGTGTAATTAGTTTTCTAGTATCGGACAGACTAGTCACGCCACTAAAGAAAATGCAATCCGCAAGCAACAAAATTGCGAAAGGCAACTATCAGCAAAAGCTGGATGAAAACATGCCAGGTGAACTGGGCATACTGGCAAGAACCTATAACAACATGGCTACGCAACTCGCAGAGGTCGAGGCGCAGCGGGTAACCCTTATTAGTAATTTATCGCACGAACTCAGTACACCACTCAGTAGTTTAAAAGGTTTTGTTGAAGGCATCGAAGATGGTTTTTTTGAAGCGAATAAACAAACTATGTCGGCTTGTCAGCGGCAAATTGGGCGGCTCGAGCGCTTAGTCCGTGACCTCTCTTTAGTTTCAAAAGTGGAAGCAGGCGTCTATGAACTCAACAAAACAGATCTGAGCGCTAAAAAACTCCTAGAATCTTGTAAAAGCGATGCGCTATTCAATGCCCAAGAAAAACAAGTCAATTTAGAGGTTCACTGTCAAGATAACTTAAGCTTCACAGGTGACGCACAACGTCTAGAACAAGTTATTGGAAACCTAGTTCACAACGCTATTAAACACTGTAAAGCAGATGATACGATTACCCTTGCCGCAAAACAAAAAGGTGACTCAGTAGAACTATCGGTTACTGATACTGGTGAAGGTATTCCACAAATCGCTCTAAAACACCTCTTCAGTCGTTTTTACCAAGTGGACAAAGCTAGAAAGCAAGTTGGTAGCGGTATAGGTCTAACCATTGCAAAACACTTTACTGAAGCACACGATGGCAACATCTCTGTTGATAGCAAATTAGGTCATGGAAGTTGTTTTACAATCACCTTACCCATCAATACTTTAGATGCTGTAAATACCGAAAAACGAGCTTTAGTTACCCTTTCAAAAACTACACAATTCAAAGAAAAAACTTCACGCTATGTAACTTTGGCAGCAGGAACGGATTAAACTTCCATATAAACAAAAGGTTTTATAGTTATCAATAAACGACTTGTGAAATTCAATCACAGGTTGTTTTATATTTTGACAAGCAAACTTTACTCAAACCTACCGTTGCTTTATTTCTACTTTAAATTTTACCAGTAAACTCCAGTAAATCATGGAGGTAAGAAATGGCTAAAGCATCAAGAAAAAAACGTAGCAAAGCAAAACCTAAACAAGTAAATACAAATAACTCAGGTGCAGTACTGAGTACAGGACACACTATAAATACAGACGCAGTCTTACAAAGTACAGTTTCCAAACCAGCTTCAGACGCTATATCAAACGCTACATCAAACACAGCATCACAAAGCACAAGCCCTACAAAAGCTAAGACATCAGCAAGCAAAAGTAAGAAAACAAGAAAAGGACGTAGAGCCAAGAAAACAACAAATTATACGCCTTGGGTCATAGGTGGACTTGTTCTAGTCGCACTACTTGCCTATCCACAAATTCAAAGACAGTTTGTTTTGAGAACTGCAACGGGTGAGTTTGCTCAACTTGTCCGCCAAGGTGCAGGTGATGTCAGGAGTATGCAAGTACGTCACCGTGACCTTGGACGATCACATGTGCCATTTGGTTCTGAAATCAACTATAACAGCACACCACCAACCACAGGACCACACTATGGTTCTTGGATAAATCCTGGCTACTATTCAGAAGAGCAAGAACCCAAACAACTTGTTCACTCACTTGAACACGGTCACGTTGTCGCCTACTACGGGAATGACATCCCTGAGGGTGAAAAGGACATGCTGATTGACTGGACGAGAGAATTTCGCAATGAGTGGGCTGGCTTCATTGCCACACCATTTAAAAATGCAGGTGAAGGTGTCATCCTAACTGCTTGGCGACACACACTCAAACTAGATAAGTTTGATCCAGCTATCGCAGCAGCTTTTATTGATAGACACCGTGGTCGTGGTCCAGAAAACCCTATCAGGTAAAACACTAATAACCTATGGCTCTCAAAACATCAGATGCTAAGCGAAATCTTATTGTCATAAGCAGTGGTTTAACACTTCTACTGCTTATGGCAACTATTTCAAGTTTTATGCTCTTTCGCAACCTTCAAACAAGACAAAGCACAGCAGTTGTAGGTGCTGGTGTCATTCAACTAGACAACCCTGTTAATGTTCAAGATATTGTCCTGACACACATCAATAAAGGTGAAACAGCACTGCAAGCCTTTAGGGGCAAAACCATCATTGCTTTTTTTGGCTATACAAATTGCCCAGATATTTGCCCAATCACCCTCCTTGATTTAGCAGAAATCTATCAAGAATGGGGTGAGCCCGAAGATGTTCAAATCATAATGATTACTATAGATGCTGAGCGAGACACACCAGAAGTCATGCAAACTTATGTCGAGAACTTTCATCCTTCCTTCTTAGGATTTAGTGGAACAGATTCGCAAATCATCAATGCAACAAAACAGTTCTTTGTAGGCTTTGCTAAACAGCCAAGTGGGCTGATGCTGCACACCGATAGTATCTTTGTTATAGATAAAGAAGGACTACTACAGCGACTGTATGCTCAAGACAAAATCGAGCAGCTAGCTACGGATTTCAAACACCTCAGCAACTAAATTGATTATGAAACACTTTTCTTTATATATATTGCTATCGCTATTTTTACTTTTACCAACTACACTAGCGCATGAAAATCAGTTGAGTGGCTTGGTTTACATGCAGCCGCAAACACCTATACCTGAGCAAACTTTTACGCTCACGCTTGAGCTCGTTGATCCTGAAGGGGCTTACATTCCTGATGCAATTGTCAATCTATCTATTCCAACACTAAATCTAGATAAACGATTTATGGAGACTGACTACACTGGTGTCTACACAATGGAACTTACTTTACCTGAAGGTAAATGGCTAAGCGATATTACCGAAGCCACCTTTGAAAACGAATCAAATACTATTCAGTTTGGCTTAAATATTGGTAAAGAAAATCGAGAAATCATAGAGCTTCTATTTCCTGTTATGGAGACAGGTAAGCGTAGTATTCCTAGAGTTGTAATGTTGACTGGATTAGGAATCGTACCATTACTGCTACTATTCATATTGATATACAGATTCAAATTCTACAGTCTTGTATTATCTTCCTCAAAAAGACAAGCAGATGAGCTCGCTTAACTAAGTCCATTCACAAAAGAAATCCCACAAGGTAAGTGGGTTTTGAATTTGAGTGTTTGGGTCTTGGGTATTTGTATTTGTTTGTGCGGAAAAGACTATTAGGAGACAAAGGGTGATTAGAGAGCTTGGTAGGCGGGCTCGAGCCCGCCCCCTACCTTTCCCAACAGCTAGCTGCTCAACATCACATGACGTATCATCGTGCATAACATTCTCCTTATTTAAGATTTAATGTGTTAAAAATAGGTTTTAGGGCTTTGACCACCGTCAACCTAACAGGAGTCTGTTTAGCTTTAATTTATTTTCAGTTTGCATACTGTTTGTTCTGCCTTGCTTTCATCCTCACACAATTATCATGCCAATACAGCTTTAACAACATACAGCTTTTAAAGCTAAATATGTCATCTAAATACAAGTAATACCGCTTAAATCCATTATAAAGTAAAGTCTAAACGTGTTTTTAAGTAGTAGTTCAGGTAACTAGCGGAAT
>CALGZD010000273.1 GCA_937934635.1 uncultured Deinococcales bacterium | reverse complement strand
TAGATGTATCTAGATTAATAGAACATCAAGAGATTGGGCAAAACGGTATCCTAAAGCATGTTAAAATTTCACAGTTGAGAAGAGCGATGCCCTGAAATACCCACTAACCCACCTTTATTAAAGGGCTGACGGTTTTGTTGGGCTATTTTGTTGGGTCGTGTTTTTTCTTGAACCATAAAACAGCTTAATAAGATGTTCTATTAATTAAGACGTTCTATTAATAATGTACGCCATCTGCTGTAGTAATCAATAGTGGGCAAGTGCATATCTATAACAAGCGCAAACGGAGAAGAATGTGTATTTACGGGCATTAACGCTGCAAGGCTTTAAGAGTTTTGGGGAGAAAACAACCGTTGAGTTTCATAAGGGTATTACGGCGATTGTCGGTCCAAATGGGTCTGGTAAGTCAAATATCTTTGACTCACTGCGGTGGGCAACTGGGGGAGGGCGTGCTAGCGAATTCCGTGCAGGAGAAAAGACTGACCTGATTTTTCACGGTGCTGCTGGTAAGCGCAGTGTTGGTTTTGCTGAAGTCCGTATAGATATAGATAAACCAGATGAAAGACTAAATATTGCTAGAAGTATCTTTAGAGATGGTAGCTCCAAGCTTAAGCTTGGTGGTAAAAATGCCCGCTTTTTGGACTTAGATGAATCTCTTGCAGGTACAGGTTTAGGTCGTGGTGGTCTTGCGGTGATTGGTCAGGGCAAAGTGAGTGATGTGTTGATGGCCGACTCACAGAAGTTGCTTGGCTATGTGCAGGAAGCTATCGGAGTTGCCCGCCTAAGTACACGTCGTGAACAGACTTTGACACGTTTGCAGGATGCTAGAGAGCACTTGGAGCGTTTGGAAGATATAGCGTTGGAGCTCGAGCGCCAACTGAGCCTCCTTACCGAAGAAGCCCAACAAGCTGCTAAAGCAACCGCACTATCAAAAGAAAAACTACAACTTCGCTATTCGCTCAGCTTCAAGCGTGTAGAGAGCTTAACGATTGAAACTAAGACCCTAAAAGATGAAGATGGTCGCTTAGAAGAAGCCCTAAAAGCTGGTGAGCAAGAAGTCAAAGATGGTCAAGCCTTTTGGCACGATAGACGTGAAGCACTCAAGCTTGCCGAAGCAGAGTACCGTCAAGCCTTAGCAGATACCGAAGCCAAACGTGGTGATGTGCGTGTTGCACAAGAACGCTTAAACCGAAACGAAGAGCACAAGCAAGCACTTATTCGTGAAACAAAAGTGCTTGAAATGGAAATTGCAGCCCTTAAAAACCGTGAAGCACCTGAAAAACCAGAAGGTGATGCTAGTGGTTTAGAGATTGCTGTTCAGCAAGCACAACAGGTTTTGGGTCTAAAGCGCAGCAATGTTTCTGAACTCAATGAAGAACGCAACTTACTTGAACAGCGCATCAATAGTCTTGAGGATCAAAGCCGAGCTTTCATTCAAGAAAAAGCTACCTATGAAAGTCGTAAGCAGCAACTTACTGAGCAAGTGGCTAGCCTAACTGAACGCTTAGCAAAACTGCAAGATGGTCAACATAAAGGCATCGATGTTTTAGAAGCTGATTTAGAGAGCGAGCGAGTTACGCTAGAATCTCTCCAGCAGGAACTGCAAGAAGCTCAAGCACACTTGGTTGAGTGTCAAAAAGACCATGCCAATAAAGATGCAGAACGAACAGCTTTAGAACGTAGTATGCAGCGTTCAAAGGCTGCGCTAGAAGCACGTCAGGGCTACGCACAAGGTCCAAAAAATGCATTGACATCTGGTATAGAGGGTGTGATTGGTGCAGTGGTTGATTTAATTCAAGTACCACCAGAGTACCAAGAAGCACTTTCTGCTGCACTTGGTCGTCGCATGGAAAATGTGGTGGTTGATAGTAGTGACATAGCTAAGCGAGTGTTGCAATACACCAAGCAGCAAGGTGGCTACGTTACGCTTCTACCGCTTGATCTCATCAGTGGGCGAAGTAGCAGCATCCAAGGTGAATTAGCAAATCAGGCTGGTGTGATTGGAACC
Organism: uncultured Deinococcales bacterium; assembly: GCA_937934635.1. The sequence continues at coordinate 3,237 of CALGZD010000273.1, read as the reverse complement.
TGTATCGAGCTGATTGATTTTGAAGATCGCTACAAAGATGTGGTAAGTCAGCTTTTAGGCAATACGACTGTTATTGAAAATATGGATGTTGGTGTTAACCTTGCTCGACGCTTTAAAGTGCGTCCTCGCTTTGTGAGTTTAGAAGGCGATGTTGTCGAGAGCTATGGTGCGATGACAGGTGGACGCCGTCAGCAAGCGGGTAGTGTACTTGCTAGCAGAACTGAGGCTGACCAAGCAGAAGCTGCTTTTTCTGCTGCATCGCAAATTGCAGAAGAAGCACTTGTAGAGTTAAAAGCTGCACAGGCAAAAGTGGTTGAACTGCGTGACACAGTCAAGATTAAGCAAGAAAGCTATCAAGAACTGGCACAAAGCTTCCAAAAAGCAAAAGAGCAACACGCAGGTGTCAAGTCGCTGGTTGAAGAAGTCGAGCGTGGTCTTACGGAAAGTCAAAATAATTTAGCTGGACTGACTGAACCACAAACCCCTCAAGGGTTAGACAGTGTTGAAGAAGATCGCAGCAAACTGGCAGAACTAAATAGTGTTGTTGGTGCTCAGCGAGAAGAAGAAGTGCTTTTTGCTAGACAACTTGCAGAGCAAGAACAAAAGTGGGCAATTTTTAAAGCGCATAAACAAAACTATGAAGTGGCACTTAAGCAGTACCAAGAAGGTTTGGAGCGTCTTTCTGGTTTAGAAGCAAGATATGACAGCTTGGCTTTTGAAATGGAAAAAGCTGATACAGGTATTGCTGAAGCCAAAACTGCTCTGAGTGAAGCGGAAGCTGCTGTTCCTGATAACTTAAAAGCCTTTGAAGAAAGCTTTAACTCAGCACAAACTGCCACTGAAGAAGCAGAGACACAACTATCAGAACTAACGAATGCCCAAGCAGAGCGCAAAGAAAAGCGTGACCAAGTGCAACTCACGATGGCAAGACGTGAAACTGCTCTTGAAGTAGCACAAGAAGAACTTGTTGAATTTCCAGAAGGCATAGAGGTTATTGACAAAGGTCTTGGGACGATGCGCCAGCGCTTAAATGTTCTTGAAAAAGAGCTAAACGAAATTGGTCCAGTCAATCACCGTGCTCAGCAAGAAGCAGATGCACAGCAAGAGCGCTATGACGACTTGCGTATACAGATGACTGAAGCCAGTGAAGCTGCTGATGAGCTTGAAAAAATCATTGCAGATATTGACCTTGAAGTGACGGCTAAGCTTGACCATGCGCTTGAGCACCTCAATATCCACTTTGAAAGACATGTCAAAACACTCTTTGGCGAAAACAGTCAAGCAGGAATTCAGGTTGAGCGAGATGAAGAGCGACCTGTTGGTTTATCTATCAGCCTTCAGCCAAGTGGCAAGCAGACTAAAGCACTTAACTTGTTATCGGTAGGGGAGAGAACGATGGGTGCTATGGCGTTTTTGTTTTCACTGATTAACGGTAGTGGTGAGCAAAAAGGTCTACCAATTGCGATTCTTGATGAGGTTGATGCACCTTTAGACGAAGCGAACATTCGTCGTTACTGCACCTTTTTGAAGGACTTAGCTGATAGTGGCACACAGTTTATTTTGATTACGCACCAGAAGGCAACGATGGAAGTTGCGGATGTGCTTTGGGGTGTAACGACTGAAAAAGGCGTTAGTCGTATGTTTTCTATTCGTAAGGAAGAAGAGAATAGGCAGGAAAGTATTGGTGGGGTTGAGAAGGTTCCTGTTGGGGTGATGTAAAAGGCGGAATCCCCCTCAGTCCCCCTTTAGAAAAGAGGGAGGCTTTTAGCTTTCAGTTTTCCCCTTTTGTAAAGTAAAGGGGAGTTAGAGGGGATTCTTAGTGAGCTACTTTGAAAACTAGCATCGGTTAAAACAGAAAGAGCATGTTTTTAAGACTTTGGTAAATTTGCTTGTATTTGATTCTGTGACGGAATCCCCCTTAGTCCCCCTTTAGGAAAGGGGGAAGTGATTAATTAGCTTAGGTTGGAGGGAGTAATTCACCAACTGTTTCATAAATCGACTCAGCCACACTATCTAGCTGAGTGAGTACTTCATGGTTAGTAAATCGAATGACTTTGTATCCAAGCGTTTCAAGAATTGCGCTGCGCTCAGCGTCTTTGATGCGATTTGCTTCTTCAAAATGATGAGCACCATCGACCTCGATAATTAGCCTGATGTTAGTTGCAGCAAAGTCCACAATAAATCTATCTAAAGGCAGTTGACGATAGAACTGCACACCATGAATCTGCTTCCGCCTAAGTTTTGACCAGATAGCTTTTTCTGCATCTGTCATAGTTTTACGGTTGATTCTAGCTTGCTCTTTTAGGTATGGATAGATTTTTGGAATGTGTCTTGGCACAAACACAGTATGGTGTTTGGGTAAATGATATAGATTTATTCTTTATGAAGGTGAGTTGTACATATGTTTTTGAAAGCCTATGAAGGTGTTACGAATACTCTTCACATCACCTAAAGCTTCTTTTGCATCTGCAACTGCGCCGTACCTGAGTGTAAGTAGGTCTGCAAGCTTTGCATCATCAAGTTCTGACACACCTTCTTTGACGTACTGTTCAAGCACAAAGTCTAAAAAGGCTTGCTGTTTTGCGTCGTAGTCACCAAGTTTGATTTTAGCTCGAGCCGCACGTTCTAACCGTGGAACAACATTTTTGTGATAGGCGACATATGCCAAAACATCATAAAGGTCTGCTTCTTCGGCATGAAGAAGCTTTTTTAAATCCTCAAGTTGTTCGCTAGTATAGCCTTTGTCGCTAAGTTCCTTCAGTAGCGTTTTGCGAGTATCTGGCAAGCTCCAGATTCTTTGTAGCTCTGTTTCGCTATCAAAAAAGAGAGGTAAGTCTTTGTAAAGGATTTCGACAAATTCTGGACCAGAAATTACTTTTCCGTCTGGACCGAAAAAGCTAGTTTTAATCATCGAGTCAATTTCTCGCACCTTACCATCAGCTAGTTTTATGCGAATCATCTTTGCTTCTTTTTCGCAGATGCAATCGAGCAAGCCACAATCGGGGCAAGGTTCTGGTTCAGGTGCTTCGCAGATGCAAGGACGCTCACCACACACAGCACAAGGCTTAGCTTCGCCTTTTTCTTTGGGTGGTTCTGGGTCGATTGGGTCGCCGTCCCATTCTGGGTCTTTGAAGTGTTTGTGTGCATCTACAAAGTCATAGATAGTAAAGTAGTCTTTACCATCAAACAGGCGAGTACCACGACCTACGATTTGTTTGAACTCAACCATTGAGTTAA
>CALGZD010000272.1 GCA_937934635.1 uncultured Deinococcales bacterium | reverse complement strand
GGATGGTACAGATGAGCAAAAAGAACACTATTTACCTAAACTTGCCAGTGGTGAACTCATCAGTTCTTTTGCGCTAACCGAACCTGATTTTGGATCTGACGCAGCTAATTTGCAGGCTCGAGCCCAAAAAAAGGGTGACGTATACATCATCAATGGAACCAAGCGCTACATCACAAATGCGCCAAGAGCTGGCATATTTACTGTGATGGCACGAACAGGTACACAAGAGGAAAAAGGCAAAGGCGTTACAGCTTTTATTGTCGAGGCAAATTCGGCAGGTTTGAGCCTTGGCAAAAAGGATAAAAAAATGGGGCAACGTGGCACAACCACTTGTGATGTCATTTTTGAAAATGTGGAAGTACCTGCTGAGAACATCATTGGTGGTGTTGAAGGACAGGGTTTTAAGACAGCTATGAAAGTGCTCGATAGAGGTAGATTGCACATGGGTGCAACCTCTGTTGGCATGGCTAGACGCTTGATCCAAGAAAGTCTGGACTACGCACTAAACCGAAAGCAATTTGGAACAGAAATCGCCAACTTTCAACTCATCCAAGCTATGCTGGCAGATTCACAAGTTGAGACCTATGCAGGAGAGTGCATGGTCGAAAAAACAGCTAAACGCTATGACGCAGGTGAAAAGGTTTCAATGGAAGCATCTATCTGTAAACTTCACTGTACTGAAATGGTAGGTCGAGTTGCCGATAGAGCTGTACAGATTCACGGTGGTGCAGGCTATATTTCTGAATATCCTGTTGAGCGCTTTTACCGAGATGTTCGTCTTTTGAGGTTATATGAAGGCACAAGTCAGATACAACAACTTGTGATTGCTAAGAACATGATAAGAACATGATTCGTGAGGCTCAATAAAAAACAAACTGCCCCTCTAACAATTGCAAGTCGACCAGGTACCAGAGAGTGTACTAAACGTCGGTTGAGTCCAAAAAAGTATGTCATTCTGAATGTAGCGCAGCGAAATAAAGAATCTCGTTTTTTACAAGTGCGACGGAGATTCTTCGCTATCGATCAGAATGACATTTAATCTCTAAATGGATAAAATAATAATTCCTCAACCGACTTTTATGGGTGGCTTGAGTATCCATACATGATTTGCAAAGTGACCTCACTATCCTCTGTATATTCCCTACCTCTGCTCATTCGTAAACTAAGGTATCAGGATTAAAGCTATACCAACCAAACCAAAACGCCAAATGCCCAGGCAAGCGAACAAGCTGTTCTCCAGATTCACTAACCAAAGCGTTTTCCGTTACTTGCCAACGCTGATTGGTTTCGTCTACTAACCAGTTATCCTCTTCGCTAGCAGTAAATATATGCCCACTACGTTCATAAGCACGAACACTTGCACCACCTGGCTCAAAGAAATCTCTTTCTGGTGTAGCCCTACTCACTAGCACAAGGTCCAAACCCGCAAAACTGTCATTAAGCACAGGCTCAGCGATGAGCTTTTCAAGTGAATAAGCTTTTGGTGTTCCCATATGTTTAGTAGCAAACACCATATCTTTGTTTTCATTCTGCTCGGTGTTGGTTAACCAGACAGGGAACATAAGTTCATCAGAATTAAAGTATGCACCATATACGCCACCAACAGAATAGTCACGGTCTACGCCTGTTTTTAAACTAAGCACACTTGTATCAGGGTGCAGTTCTAACCACTCTGACCAATCGGTGACGACAACTGGCAGAACTTCAAGTTCTATGTCACCACCCGCTAATTGTCCAAATGCAGGTGTACCTTTTAAAGCATTCCATACTGTATTGGTCTTTCGATCATACATGAGCTTATTTGAGCGCATGAGCATTCCTGTTGAACCAAACTCTAACACTGCATTTTGCTCAGTGATATCATCACCATTATTATCGGTATAACTAATTTCAGGTAGCGTTGCGTCAAACAAGATGCCAGAACCGCAAAGTGTGCAGTAAGCAAGCATAACAGCTTTACCTTTTACACTTCCTGTTAAACCTTTTTCTATCGTCAAGGCTGTTTCAGTTTCGTCTGGTAAAGTTGTCCAATCTTCTCCATACCAATTTACAGCATTTGCAGCTAACCAACCATGTTCAGGACAGTTTGCAGACTGACCAATAATTTCTATCCAGTCGCCTGAAGCTGTGTCACCAGAAGCCATGCCACCAGAACGAGAAACTGCTTTAAACTCCGTTGGCGCACGAAAGTTACATAGAAACTTACCATTTGGCGCGTCTAATAAAGGCGTATGCCCAATCACATCATTAAACATTTCATGCCAGTTGAGTAAGCGAAGCGGATACGCTCTGTGATCCCCGTTGATACTCACACCAAACACTAGTTCATCGTTTAAAGGGTAACTACAGTCATTAAAATCGCAAAATTGCGGTAAGTCTAAACCTTCTTGCAGTGCCGTTTGTGGAGAAATTTGTCTAGCATTTACAAGTGAAGGTATGCCGTCCACCAACACGCCACCCCAAACAGCCTCCACCATGTTTACTTGAGCTGTTTCTTGAACGTCTTGAAAAAAGGCTTCAAATCGTGGGTCGATGAGTCTTCCAAAAAGACGACCTTTGTACACGTCATAGCTTGGCGGTAATGGTATATCTTCACTACTCGCCCATGTGAAAAAGTTTCGCCAAGCCTCACCGTTTGTCACACCACCTGTGAGCGGTTGACCTGTAAGCTCTTCAAGTGCATTCAAAATAGGTTCGTGGTGCGAACGTCCACGTAAGAAATAGCCCATGTCCAAGAGTGGCGCAACATAGCGAAGGTCACCAGTCTGACCTAGTTCTTCAATAACAGTTTCAGAAAAACCACCATAGTAATAGGCTTCTTCTGCTTCTCGCAACAATGCGTGTAGGACTTCCGTATGGTCAGAATAATCTAACCCCGTACTACTAGTTTGGCTGTGTGCCGAAGTCAAGTTCATGATTATGAATACTGATAGTAAAATCGCTAATATCTTTGATTGTTTGAAGTTCATTATTAACTCCTTGCTACAACAAGTTTACTATTTAGTGTTCACAACTATTTCACAAAATGGGGTTATCCGA
>CALGZD010000271.1 GCA_937934635.1 uncultured Deinococcales bacterium | reverse complement strand
CCCTTCTTCAGAACCTTGCTCTGATTGCTCTCCTTCAGATTCGTTATCAGCCTGTTCCTCACTAGCTTGAGAACCATCTTGTGCTTGCCCACGTTGCTCACCCTGCTCGCCATTTCGATCTTGGGCAGATTCTTCTGCTTGCTCAGCTTCGCTATCTGGTGTGCCGTCTTCTGCACTTTGTTCTCCTTGACGATTTTGCCCTGCCTGCTCAATCTCTTCTTCCTCTTCAACCTGTTCCTTTTCCTTCAGGTTTTCCAAAAAGCGTGACAGGGTTTCACCTTCAGCCTCACTCACATTGCTATCTGGCTGGGCAGCATTATCTTCCAAGCTATTTTCGAGGTCAGCATCATTTTCTTCTTGAGCATCTACCTCGCCAGCATCTTCCTCAGCTAACTCGTCAAAGTCTTGATCTTCCGTAGCAGCAAGCTGTTCTTCTACAGCTTCTTGATTTGGCTGATTTGGCAAAGGTTGATTTGCAGCATTCTGTGAAGCGTTGTTGCCAAACAGTCCACGCCCTGCCAAACTCAATGGCGTTGCATCGACAAAAAAAGGTACTAAACTTAAGACAAGCGTTGTGACTAACATCGGCAGCCACCACGGTTGTAAATCTGGCATTTCAAGATTTCGAATGCGGTAACCCGCACGTTTTAGAAGCAGTTCGGAAAAATCAATCTCTTGATTAGATGCCTGATTATCAAAATCTAAGCTATCAGACTCTTTTTGAGTTTCTTCATATTCAAGAGCTGTACGGTAACTAAGTCCAATATCTGTATCGATGTGCTCGAGCGCACGCTCTCGCCCACCTTTAGTGGGTAGCAACAAAGCGAGTAAAAAAACTAAAGGGCTACATTGTAAAAGCAAGCGATGGGCAAAAAGTATATACAGGAGTACACCGATAACAGCAACCACTAGAGCAACTCTACTTGCTACAAAGAGTTTACGATGCCAAGTAAAGCGTCTAGCCAGCCTTTTATGGGTAATAAAAAGCTCTTCAGCCGTTTGTGTCGATATCCTGTTCAGCACCTGACGTGCAGACTGACCAGATTGAGGCGACCCAGATTGTGGCAACTCAGTCATAGTTTTAATCATATCAGCTAAACTTAGAAGTTTCTTGAGGACGGATGCATATGGATAATAAACCCATCTGACCCAATTAGAATTATCTTAGAAATATCTTAGAAATATCACTGAGTCAGATTCTTATCACGATGCTTAAAAGGTTGTTTGGAACGTTTTTGGTCAAAAACCAAAAACTTCAAGCTGTGTCCTTGTTATCTCAAATCATGAAATAGCCGTATCTATTCTGACCTATCAACTTACAAACGCAGCAAAAATAGCAAATTCTTTTACTACCATAAAGAAATAATAAAGGTATAATGAGTCATAACTTAGGTTACTAAGACATCAAGCATCTAAAATCAATTCCAGTGCAGTTAATAAGCACAGCAGTTAATAAGTGCAGTTAATAAGCGCAATTTAGGGAGGAGACTCTAGCTAACAATCATATAGAACGTGAGGGATAAATGATTGCTCTAAAGCGTAAGTCTCCTATACAAGGGAAAAAATTAAAGTTACCTACTGGTCTCGCCAACAAACCAGAAGCGAGTACAGAATTAGAATCTGTTGCCGTTAGTCATACAGGTCCTGCAATCTCAGTTGAGAATGTCTCAAAACGCTATGGTCTTCGCCCTGTCATTCGTGACCTTGATTTACAAATCAACGAGGGCGAAGTATATGCCTTAGTTGGACCAAATGGTGCGGGCAAAACAACCGTCATTCGCCTAATCACAGGATTAGCCTTTCCAAGCTCTGGCGAAGTCAACCTATTTGGCATCAACCCAACGCGTGATCCAAAAATCAAAAAGCATCTAGGTGCAGTTGTAGAAGCTCCTGCTGCCTTTTACCCTTATATGTCAGGTCGTCAAAATTTGCGATTACACGCAAAGCTGCTTGGCGACATTAGCAAAGAACGCATTGCTGAAGTACTTGACCAAGTTGAATTGACCAATGCTGCTGAGCGCAAAGTTGGCGTTTACAGTTTAGGTATGCGTCAACGTCTGGGTCTGGCAGCAGCAATCTTGGCAAAACCAAAAATTCTTATTTTAGATGAACCTGCCAGTGGCATGGACCCTCTCAGCTTGCACTTGGTACATACAGTCTTACAAGATGCTGCAAAAGATGGTGCTGCGGTATTTATCTCTACCCATCACTTAGATGAAGTAGCTGAGTACTGCACCAAGGTTGGCATTTTAGAAGAAGGTCGCTTAATTGACGAAGTGAATTTGAACCAACGTCGTGATAGGTACAAGATAGTCGTTGATAAAAAACCTGAAGCACTTGCTGCACTCAAAGTAGAGCCCTTCGTGGCACAAGTACAGTCTCGCTCAGACGATATCGTTGTCGACCTCACAAGCAACGAAGGACTAGCAAAAATCAGTTCTGTACTGAGTCATGCAGGCGTTAGCATCTTGGAACTAAGCCAAGACATTTTCGACCTACGTGCTTACTACCGTGAACGTATGTTAACAACCAGTGGACAGCTCATCTCTAATCAGAATGGTGAGGGTACATAATGCTAACCCTCATGCAAATTGAATTCTCTAAACTCTGGCGCTTAAGAGCTGTTCACATCAGCTTTGCAATGATGGCAATCTTCTCGCTAGTTTGGGCTTATGCGCCTGGCATCATTGATAAATATTTCTTTTATGTCATTTCCGCCTATCAAGTACCTGGTCTAACCTTGGTTGCTGCCATGGACTCAAATTTTGTCTTGCCATTTTTAGTGGCAATCGTCAGTGCATCGCTACTTGGCATAGAACGCAGTCATGGCACATTACCAACAATGCTCTTAAAACCTATAACACGGTCACAATGGCTTAGCTCTAAATTGCTAGTGAGCGCACTCTTTCCCTTTATACTTCTGACCTTTACCTTCTTTTTTGCACTTATCGTCGGCTTTCCTTTTGGCTATGGAAGTTTCGTTGGTGGCACAGGTGTCATGAGTGGTGATGTCATAGGCGTTGGTGAACTATCTGCTGCTGCTGCTGTCTTTCAGCTTATCCGAGCTTACTTTTTAGCTGCGCTTAGCCTTGTGCCGATTAGCTGTATGGCTATGCTATTTACTGTTTTGCTAGGTTCTGGGGTTAGTGGGGCTTTGGCTTCGGTGGCTACGCTTATCATTATGTACTCGCTTGATGTTTTCCCGTGGCTCGAGCGCTTCCTACTCACCAGTCACTTAGATATCTTTGCCCAGCCTCATCTAAGTAGGCTAGGTCTAAGCCTCAGTAGCATCTTGTTATCTGCTGCTGTTTTTGCAGTTATTGCTTTAGTACGCTTTGAAAAGTCTGATATCTAAAGAATATAGCCTTTAATTACTATTGAGTATAGTAATTTATTTTAGCTTTAGCCTTTTAATTTTCCAATATTTTTTACCCCACACAAAAGGTCAGCTATTTTCAAGCTCAATCTTGATGGTAGCTGACCTTAATTTTTTGTAAGACTTTGGATAGCACCTGATGCTCAAAATGGCTGGATGTTGCCTGAGTCAGTTACACCAACAAACTCAACAAATCCAAAAAACCGTCAACCTATACGTGTTGCATTGATAGATGATCAGTTGTCTTTTCTTGATCATAGCAGCGAGATATTAAATGCACACAGTGGTTTTGATATTGTTGGTACTGCTCTCGATGGACAAGAAGCATTGCAGGCACTACCTGAGCTCGAGCCTGATGTAGCCATCATCGATGTCGCCATGCCCGAACTCAACGGCTTTGCAACAGCACTCAGACTCATCCGCAACATACCTAAGCTTAAAGTTATTATGGTCAGCGAAGTTGAAGACAAAAACTATGTCATCCTCGCCGAAGATGTTGGCGCACTTGGTTTTATTAGTAAACAGAACTTCTCAGCAGCAGAACTTCTCAAACTTGTTGAAACAAAAGATTCAGAGCAAAGCTAAAAGCAGAACCCCTCATAGGTAGCAACATTACCTTTCAGCCTATCTTTTAGTATATGGCTATTAGTAGCTATTACCCTAGCCCAGCCATTAAGCCATTACCCCAACTAATACCCCTAGCCATTACCCCAACTACTACCCAAGCCATGGCATTGCAAAAACAGCTAAGCCTAAAAAGGCAGCAAAGCCAATAATATCAGTCACTGTCGTCAAAATAATATTTGATGACTGTGCAGGATCCTGCCCCAATCGCTCCATCACCATTGGAATTGTTGCACCTGCAATCCCTGCAATCAAAAGGTTGATAATCATGGCCAAAGCTACAACCAGCCCCAGAGCGACATTATCACCAAAAAAGCCTGCCACTAAACCTGCGGTGATGCCAACAACAATGCCATTCAGCAAACCAACCATCGCTTCTTTAACAAGCACACGGCGTGGCTTACGCACATCTATCTCGCCTAAAGCAATTGCCCTAAGCATAACTGCCAATGCCTGTGCACCAGCATTGCCTCCCTGCCCCGCAACCACAGGCAAAAAAGCTGCCAAAATCGTGTACTGAGCAATGATGCCATCAAAGGCACCGACAACCGCTGCAGCAGCAAAGGCAGTAAGTAGATTTACTTGCAACCAAGGTAAACGCTGGCGAATGGTATAGCCAACACCAGATGAGGCGTGCTCATCAGAACCGGCACCGAACATTTTCTGAGCATCTTCGAAACCCTCTTCTTGCAAGTCTTTCACCAACTGAGTAGCAACAATAATACCTTTGATTTGTTCAGCATCATTAACAACAGGTACAGCTAATAGCTTTTTTTCAATCAGTGTATCAGCAACATCATCAAGCTCATCATCGGTATAAACCTTGATTAGGTTCGTCAGCATGACTTCAGAAAGAGGCGTACTACCTGGCGCAAGCACTAAATCTCGCATCACCAATACACCCTTAAGATGGGATGCTTTATCTATGACATACACATAGTTAACATTTTGACCAACACTACTTAGCCGTCTTAAACGAGTTAGCGCATCATTTACTGTTGCGGTTTCATTTAAAGCTACAAAATCGGGCGACATCACACTACCAGCAGTATCTTCAGGGTACTCTAAGAGCTCTTCTAATTCTTCTGAATGTAGATTAGGCAACTCATTCAGGAGCTGACGTTCAAAGTCTTTGGGCAAACACTCGAAAATATCGGTACTAACCTCTGAAGGCATTTCTCGCACTAAACGCAGTGTGCTTTCAAGTCCTGCAAGTGTCAGCACTCTAGCTGCAAACTCTGGCGAAAAACTTTCTACAATTTCGGGTCTATAAGGTTCTTCAACCAATACCAAAGCTGCCCAAGCCTCAATCGGGCTAAGACGTTCAAGCACTCTTGCTGTGTCTATTGGGTGCTCTTCGATTAAGGTTTGGGCTAGGTCACTTACAAATTGCATAGCTGGTTTCTGTTACTCCTAAAATTTATTCAAATTGCATTCAGACTGCATTCAGATTGCATTCAGATTGCATTCAGATAGAATAGTTACCCTAAATCAAACATGACGGTCATGACGTTGCCATAGACCTGTTTAGCTTGCTGGTAACCGTCTGGCAACAACCGAACGTAGTTGTCCATCATCACGCCAGAATTCACTTCTAGTACAAGCAGTTCATTTTCAAATTCAATTATATCAACCGAGACGAAGCGCATTGTCAGTGCTTGCACAACCTCTTGTGCTAGCTGAGTGAGTCTGCCTAACAGAGCAGCGTCTTTCACGACCTGAGGACGAGACCCTTTACTTAGGTTGTGCTGCCAATGAAGCAAATGCTCTTCTCCATCTGCAAGAACTTTATCTAACACATCTGCATTTTTTGCTAGGAGCTGCTGCTTCACAAGTAACGTTTGGTCACTGCTTTCTCTGGCAATTAACTGTGCTAAAGTTGCTTCGCCATCACCTATCACTTTTGGTCTCACCTTTTGGTAGCACAACTGTACCTGACCATTGAGCATGACTAGGCGGTATTCATTTTCATAGGGAATGTAAGGCGAAAAACAGATGTTGCGTTCTGTCTGAAACAACGTATTTACATGGAGCTCCATATCCCGAGGGTTGGTTGCGAGGAATACCTCGTTTCCGCTCGAGCCCTGCGCTGCCTTCACCACAACCTTGTTCTCATAGCTTTCTGCCAAAGCACGCATCTTTTCCCAATTCCCTTTTGATGGCACATAATCAGAAAAAAAGGGATTCAAAAACATCTTGTGCTCCACATGTGGCACACCCAAATGCGTAAACAAAAGCGAAACCGCTGCCTTATCACTGACTATCTTCTGCGTTGCTGCTGTATCGATGTCAAAGTTATTGCCATAGACATGACGAATCTTGATATCTTTCTCGTCATCTTTCGTCATACGAAAAACCCAACCTTGTGACAAAACCTCAAGCTCTATCGCCTTTTCAGCACAAAGTTCCTTTAAAATACGAACTAAAAATCGCTCATGCACAATAGCTTTAAATTATCATTTGAAAGTTGA
>CALGZD010000270.1 GCA_937934635.1 uncultured Deinococcales bacterium | reverse complement strand
CAGCAGTCACGTTTTGAAGTTAGACAGGCTCGAGCCACACAGCTATTTAACGGCATTAAATTTTCTTTGTTGTTCTTGCTAAATGCAAGCCTTGTCCTTGTCCTTATCGGACTAGCTGGCTATCTGGCATACAAGCTGATTATTTTAGCTAGAAAATCAACACGTGCTTACTTTGAATGGTCCGAAGGGACAAAGCATGAACTCAAGTTAGAGCGTGAATACACAAAGCGTTTGAAGTATCAATATGCACCTGATAAAGGATTGTTTCAAGGTCTAACACTGTCAGGCAATCTCACATATGCACCACGAACAACAGACAATCATGCACTGAATACAAGCTATACGCCACATTTCAAACAGGGAAAAAATACGCCTCTGGAACTGTCCGAAGGCTCGAGCCCAGGCGCAAACTTTGCACCAGTGATTCAAATGCCAACGTTTAGCGACATGCTGGCACTACCAACACCAGAGAACATGCTAACTCTAGGCTATGACACTAACGCTAGTCCTGTGTATATGCCTATCACATCACAGGTTATTTCTGGCATTTCTGGCAGTGGAAAAACATCCACACTCACAGCTTTAGCTACGCAACTGCAACAACAAAATGCACAGATTGTTCTTTGTGATTCACACAGAGATAGTGAGCAGGGGTTAACAGGGAGGCTCGAGCCAGTAAAGAGCGTGCTAGCAATCGACTCAGCAGAGAGTGTGGCAGAGTGCAAAGCAGCTATTGCATGGACTATGGACGAGTTCAACGAACGGAGGACAAGCGGAAAACCTAAGAGTTTTTTTAGTCCTCTTGTACTGATTTTTGATGAATGGCTTGCAACCCAAAGAGATAAAGAACTAGCTTTTGAAGCTGAAAATATTGCACATACACTCATTCAAGAGGGGCGCAAATTCAACATGCACATCTGGCTTGCAGGGCAAACATTCAAAGCAAAACATTCTACAGATAGTCACCATGCTATTGGTCAAAAGATTTTAGGCAAGATGACCAGCAAAGAAGCAAGGCTAACAACTGGCATGTCTAGCGATATGCTCCCGAACGACACGCTACATCTGCAAGCAGGAGAGAGTTACTTAGTTAGCTGGAACGACCCGACACCGCAAAAGATTTACACGCCTTATGCGGATTTCTCTCAAATTCATACCGAGTATTTACCGACCTTTTCCCGACTTTCAAACGACTTTCAACCAAGTTGCAATGATGTTGCAATGACTTTGCAAGAAACACCCAAGCATCAAGAAATAGGCTTTGCCAGAAACTTAAATGAAACTCAAAGGAAAGTTGAAGGAAACACACTCACAACTGAGGAAAAGCGAATGTTGAAGCTATTCAAACAAGGCAAGTCGATAAGGGAGATTGTGCAAGAAATCTATCAGGTGAAATCAGGCAGCAAATACAACAAGCATCTTTCAGAAGTACAGAAAGTTATCAGAAATCAGGTGAACCCATAATGCCAACACTAATCAGCAATATCTCAATCAAAGGCGGTCAAGGCAAGACTACAGCCTTGCAAACACTAGCTATAGAGCTTTCAAATCGTGGTTACCCTGTAGTTATTCGAGATCTCGACATAGGCAGCAAAAGCACCTTAGCTATGCAACGGCATGACCTACCTTTTGAGATTATCGGTGTATCTGAGAAACGACCATCAAACATGGTTAATTTGCTAGATACCCCTGCCAGTTTCATCTATAACAAGCCTGATGAAGCACTTCGATATTACGCATCTAGCAATATCATCCTAAATTGTGTCTCTGGAGGTGCTGGCAGCGTTTCAAACGCTATTGAGGTGTTAGCGCACCTGTACGCACTGGAAAAGCTAGCAGAGGCACAAAATACGCCTGTGGAGCTAGTTTCTAAGGTGGTTACAGTATTCACTCGAAACAACCACAAATCCGACTTACACGCTTTTAGGCTACATACGCCACAGCTAGGACAGGACATCACAGCGTTTTATGCTTTACCTGATGTTTTTGAGCTTGAAACGCTACATGCAAAGGGGGAATTTATCAACATGTCAAAATCAGCTAAAAATAGCGCATATTCAACAGCTATCAGTGAGCTAACCGACCTAGTGGAACAACGGTGCAAGATTGAGAAATTAAAGATTGTAGAGGCTGCATAAATGACTGATTTTTTAGACCATGATGCAAGTGAAACACCTGTAAAGACTGCAAAAAAGACAGCAAAAAAAGTAGTTAAAAAACAGTCTAAAGCACAACATAAAGGCAGTGATTCACACTTTGAAAATGCGGTGCAGAATATTTCTGAACAAAACAAACACAAAATTACTTTTTATTTGAATGATAGTGACATCGAGATTTTAAACATGGCAATGGCTGCATATGAGATTAAACGCAATGATGCTATGAAGCTAGCACTAGCCAATCTGAGAGACAGACTAGAACACACAGAGTAATTCATATATTCAGGAGGAAACCATTATGACTACAGCACTTGATAAGCAAGATACTTTGACAGACCAGAATGTTACAGCAGTGAAAAGTGCAGCACAGGCAAAACTCAAAGGGGGTTTGGGTTTGCTACTGGAACAGGTCGAGAATGAAATTAAGGAAATGCCAGAGGCTAGGGCGATTACATTTAGCCGTAAGGATTTGCTGATATTTTTGGACGATCTAATCTATGATGGATTGATACAGGGCTAGACGCTTAACTCTATTTTCCATATTAAAAGCCTTGAACTTTTTCCCTAGTTCAAGGCTTGTTTTTTGTTTCAATTATTGTTCAAACTTTATGCAGTTAGTTCTACATCAATATATTGATTTTTGCCATATTTTTTAGGTTTGATTTTGACGCTTTTCTTTATCCAGTCCTCAGTTACGAAGCCTAGAGCATTACACCATCTAGCAATTTTACTATCAGAATTTAAAATAATTGTTCTAGGTGTACCATCAAAACTTAATTCCAGTGATTGAGCAGGGTATGTGTCTAGCACTTTGACTTCTTTAACCTTTACTACTTGACCATTTTTAGGCAACATTGAAGGGAGGATATGAGGGAGCATTTTTACATTATTTGTTAAATCGGGCATGTCTATATTTTATCACTTTCTATTGAATTTAGGTGCAGCTTTTACTGAACGTCTACGGCTAAAGTTTTTCTTTGCAACAGGCTTGTTATGTGGCACAAAAACAACATCCTTTTTAACGATAGGAACAGCTTTAAATGCTTCTGGAACATAGCCCAAGTAATCAATTATCGCTTGCTTTGAAATACTGAATGAAGCCCCTAAGCACTCTTGTGTGGCAGTCAAATCACCACGCTTGATTAGCCTGTAAACCTTTGCGGTACTACAGCCTAGAAAACTGGCAGTGTGTTTCACTGTGAGATGTTCAGGATAGTGAGCAGCTTTTACTGTGGTACTTGTGCGCTCTTGTGTTTCTACTAATTCGGTTACAGCATCAACAAATTTAAATACATCAAAATCAGGTTGAGTGTCATCATTCATTCGATTTAAGCCATTACGCATTTGTTTTAAAATTTGTTCTCTAGTCATGATATGTCCTTAAATCTAGCCTCTAAAAAGAGGCTAGAAATTCTTGTTCAGTTTGTGGTGCTTGTTTAGCGTTTAACTCAGACTGTAGGAAGGTATTTAAATTCCTGAATTGCGCCCCTGTTGTTTCTGTGAATGAGCGTACACCGTTGATTGAGTAATTGATGGTTTTTCTTGCTTCAGTGCTAAGACCTAGCTCACGGCATAATGCAAATGCTCTTTTGCGAAGTCTTTCTGCTTGTTCTGCTTGTCTTTTCTGCATTGTTTCTGATAACATTGTTTCCTCAATTCATTTCGTTGAATTTAAGAACAGCACCGACACCGTCCAAAGTTTAGGTGCTTTTCTTATAAGGTATTATATGTCATATTTAGACATATGTCAAGACTTGACATAATATCATTTATAGCTATAATGAGCATATGATGCAATCAACTATGAATGAGCAAATCAGGCAAGCTATGAGGGATGCGATAGAAGCACAAGGAACTAGCCAAAACAAAATAGCAGACGCATTAGACACAAATCAACCGAATGTGAACAGGCTACTAGCTGGACGCAGTGGGAAAATTCCAGACCTGATGCACGATGTACTGGAGCATTTAAAATTAGAGCTTATGGCAATCCCTGCGGATAAAGTCAAAGCAGTTAAAAAGCTTTTGGCTAAGTAAGTGCTGAAAAACCACACAAAAATGTACGGAATAGACCGTTTAGGCAACGCTTAGATAGAGTACCATTTTACACTTTTTTTAGAGTACCAATTTATTTCATAACTGAAATTTGGACGCTAACTTTTTTTGGTAAACAAAGGCACTAGAAACTTTAGACTACTTACAAATGATTTACATTTGTTCAATAACAGCCTTTAGTTCAGGCGGATGAAGCTATTTTAACTGGTAATTTTTAGTAAACTGAATTTTATGGTTTCACAGACCTTTTTTAGATTGCTTATTTTGCATAAATGCAAAATAAGCCTTATAAAGGCTACATTCTTGAATATTGTATTTTTAGGGACAGCTTGACTATGAGCTTTGGAGTCTATAGAATTGGCTCATTGAATATATGAAGATTTGAATTTAAAAAAAACACAATCCCATTTGAAGTTATCGACGCTAATAGATTGCTTCAAATGGGATTAACCGCCTCTAAGGGCATTTCTATTTCTATAAATAGCACATCCATTGCAGTTATGCAATATTTGTAAATGCCCCTTTAGGTGTGGACAGAATCCTAAAGGAGTAAAAAAAATGTCTATCAGTCAAGATAGACAAGGCTTGAACACTGAGAATGTCAGCCTTAGTCTACCACAATTTAAGACTTATACGCAAAACGCATACAACCCAAAACCACAACCAACAACAATCAACACATCAAACATTCCTGATCCCCTCAAAGCTTTAGACATTTGGGTGTGCTGGAAATATGAGTTAAACGATAAACAAGATAAATGGACTAAAGTTCCATATCAAGCAGATTGTAAGGCTCGAGCCCAATCAACCAATTACAAAACATGGTGTTCCTATGCTGATGCACTTAAGAGCTATCAATCAGGCTTATGTGATGGTATTGGCATATTTAACAGCTATCTGGCAAAGGTCAACCCAAAAACAGGGGAAACGCTGCGAGAGGGTCACACAATCGCCATAGAGAACTTTATTCAGGGCGATATAGACCACTGCTTTAAACCTGATGGAACGCTTACAGATTTAGCTCAAAACATTCTTAATTTACTCGGTCCAGCTTATGTTGAAGTATCGCCATCTGGCACAGGTATTAGATTTTTGTGCAGTGCTGATATTGACTTGAAATACAAGAAAAACTCAGAGCTA
>CALGZD010000269.1 GCA_937934635.1 uncultured Deinococcales bacterium | reverse complement strand
TGTAAACCCACAGGAATCAATTGATTCAAAACCACCCCCACAGGTGTACAGGTATAGTCAGCAATTTTTTCTACAAGTTCTAAACTACTTGGCAATATAAAAGCTTCATCGTCTAGCACTGCAATTGCTTCACGCAGTGTCAAGCCTTCTCCCCCACGGACTTCCCTGTGACCCATAACCAGACCAATACGTGTTCCTTGCTGCCAAGGAACAACCACCCTAGTACCTACTTCAATTTGCTTTTTTGACGCCTTTTTTGACGCTGTAGACTCCTTTGAGAATGGCGCTAAAAAGTCAAAAGGCGGTAAGGGTAAAGGTAACAAAACACGAAGAGCAATTTGCACACCTTAGTTTATCAGGCTAATGAAAAAAATAAATGACATTGACGGACAATATAATGCTCACTGTTTGTATATATATGCTCACTGTCCGCTAAGCACTCTAATTAGTAGCTGTGTTGTTGGCTTTGTTTGTTGTTGGTTTTGATTGAAACTAGTGTTGAAATTAAAGGAATTAAGTTAGTAAGTGAAAGTTTTCACGATTTTTCTTGCTTGTGATTTATTTATTGCGTTTTTATCTTCGTATGAAATTGCTGCTTGAAGCAGCAAGCAAATAGCATTTAATCGTGGAATTTCTTAAAGTATGCCATCTTATACGAAAAGCTGCTTTCAAACTGTACTATAAAGGCGTCATGCTTACATTTCTTTTTCTCCTGCTGGTACTAGCCTTAATTGCGCTAGCTATTTTTGATGTCCTTTTTGCCAAAGATGCCATTTACAAAAACTTTCCTGTCGTTGGGCGAGCACGTCCGCTCTTTGTAGAGATAGGTCCAAAATTAAGGCAGTATATCGTTGCTAGTAATAACGAAGAACGACCCTTTACCCGCGACCAGCGTCACTGGATTTATGCCTCTTCAGAAGGCAAAAACAACTACTTTGGTTTTGGTACGGATAATGATTTAGAACTCAGTCCAAACTATTTGATTATCAAGCACAGTGCCTTCCCATTAAAAGATAAACATGATGAGCTTTACAGCGTGCCTGTTGCTAAAGTTATGGGTGGCTATAGACAACGTAAACATGCCTTTCGTCCACAATCTATCGTCAGCGTATCTGCCATGAGCTTTGGTTCTCTGAGTGGTCCAGCCATTGAAGCAATCAATAAAGGCTGCATGACCACGCAAGCGCTGCACAATACAGGTGAAGGTGGCATTTCCAAACATCACAAACACGGTGCAGGACTTATCTATCAGTTAGGAACAGGCTATTACGGCAGCCGTGCGCCAGACGGCACATTTGACATCGAACGCTTTATAGACACGGTGGCTGGTGCAAATGTCAAAGCCATTGAAATCAAACTGAGTCAGGGGGCGAAACCTGGTTTGGGTGGGGTGCTTCCAGGAAAAAAGGTAACGCCAGAAATTGCCGAGGCACGGGGAATCCCTTTAGGCATAAGCTGTCTAAGCCCGTCAGCCCATAGTGCCTTTCATGATGTAGATAGCATGTTGGATTTTGTTGAGCTACTTGCAGATAAAACAGGACTGCCTGTAGGCATCAAATCAGCCGTTGGCGACATCACCTTTTGGGATGACTTAATCGAGCAAATTTCAACAACACAACGTGCCGTTGACTTCATTGCCGTAGACGGTGGCGAAGGTGGCACAGGTGCAGCGCCCTTAGTCTTTTCTGACCATGTTGCACTCCCCTTCAAACTAGGCTTTAGCAGGGTCTATAAAAAGTTTGCAGAAAAAGGACTCCACGACCACATCGTATTTATGGGCTCTGGACGTTTAGGTTTTCCTGAAGAGTCGCTCTTTGCCTTTGCACTTGGTTGCGACATGATCTACGTAGCTCGTGAAGCCATGATGTCCATTGGCTGCATACAGGCACAGAAGTGTCACGACAATAGCTGCCCAACAGGCGTGGCTACGCAAAAGAAATGGCTAGTTCGTGGGTTAAATCCTGAACTCAAAAGTGCTCAGATGGCAAACTACCTTTTAACGCTCAGGAAAGAACTCCTGCGTCTTTCAAATGCCTGTGGCATTGCCCATCCAGCGCTTATCTGCCCTGAACATCTAGAAATCATTACAGACAAGTTTACGAGCAAACCTCTTCTTGAACACTTCGACTACAAAGAGGGTTGGGGCTTGCCTGCGGAACAAGACCAAAAAGATGTTGTGGATTTGATTCAGCAACTACAGGTTTGAGATTATATTTATTCCCGATTCATACGGGCTTCAAACTCAGCAGCTTTTTCTGCAAACTCACGGGCAAAGGTCATGATGTCAGCTTTTAAGTTTTGGTTGCTGGTCGCTTTGCCATAGGTATCTGCCATACTTAACATAGTCTGAAAAAAGAAATCATTCATGTCATGAATAGTCATATCCGTCGCCCATAGGTCGATGCGCATACTCATTCTGCTATCAGCATCCCACAAAGCTAGAAGCATTGCCTTAGCTTCTTGCTGTTCTTGGTTTGCTGCTTCTTGTGCTGTCCAGACAATTTTGTCAATCGCTTGATTTTCACGTTGTACTTGGATATTGATATCTGCTGAGTCTCTCATAAGGAGTTATCATATCGGAATTTTGAGAAAGGCAATAGTGTAGTTAAAGAATTGTTGTTTGAATAAATGAGTAGTGGGCAGATAGTCCACC
>CALGZD010000268.1 GCA_937934635.1 uncultured Deinococcales bacterium | reverse complement strand
ATGTCTGACGAAAAAGCACCTATCACAAAGTGGTACAAGGATACATCAGGTTTGCTCGAGCTGGGCGATAGCCTAGAAACCCACCCAACTGCACACAACAGTTTCATCACAGCAAACAAAGACTTTTTTGTTTGTGCTGATGCTGGTGGCACACCTCTTATAGATGCAGATAAATACGTACTCCGAGTAGAAGGCAATGCCATAAAACAACCGCTAGAACTTAGCTATGACGCTATCCTAAAACTACCAAGTCACAGCTTGATAGCTTTTCTAGAATGTGCAGGCAGTCAACGCAACCTTTTTAAAGAAGTCATGGGGCAAGAAGCAAAATCAGGCAATTTCTTTATGACACCTTGGATGCTAGGTGGCGTAGGCAATGCTGTGTGGACTGGCGTCAGCCTGCGAACCATTTTGGAAATGGCAGGGCTCGAGCCCGATGCAGTAGATGTAAACGCAAAAGGCTTGGACATCCATTCCCCTGAAGGTGGTGTCAGTCGACCTATCCCAATCGAAAAAGCGCTTGACCCCGATACTATTCTCGCCTACTTCATGAACGGTGAGCCGCTCCTCCCCGATCACGGTTTTCCCCTTCGCTTACTTGTCCCTGGCTGGATTGGTTCAAACAGCATCAAATGGGTTGGAAATATAACGGTATCTAGCAAAAAAATCTGGGTAAATCGCAATACCAAAAACTATGTCTTTATAGGTCCAGAATGGCCAGCCGAAGAGTATGCTCCAGCAATTGGTGGCACAATTACCGAACAAAATATCAAAAGTTCTTTAGCACTGGCATGGGGTGCAACATTACAAGCTGGTAAACAAATGATTCGTGGCATTGCCCGTTCAGCCAATCAAATCACCAAAGTTGAATGGAGTGACGATGCAGGTACAACGTGGACAGATGCCCAACTTCTAGAACCAGAACTATCAAAATCTGAACTATCAAAATCTGAACTATCAAAATCTGAACTATCAAAATCTAGCGCACGTTATGCATGGACACGTTTTGAATTTGAATGGGATGCACCAGTTGGTAAACAAAGCATTATGACCAGAGCCTACGATGATGTAGGAAACATTCAACCTATGGAAATACCCTACAACGAAGAAGGTTATTTATTTAATGCAGTATATCAACACCCTCTTAAGGTTGTTGCGTCATAATTTGAGACAGACCCAGTATTTTGTTACGCATGTTGTTCAGTATGTTGTTGTGCAATCAACTATATTTTCTGCCTCCTGATCTCCACATTCATGGCATTTGCATTATTAATCCCAACACCACATTAATCACCGATTTCGTATTGATGTCTATATTGAAGCTACTATATTGAAGCTACTATGCCTTCAATACCTTCAATACCTTCAATACCTTCAACAGTAATTCAAAAGCTTTTCTGACTGATGGAATCTTTTTTGCAACTGCTATCAGATACGAACATATAACAAGCTAAAGGTTGAAAATATGAAGGTTTGATTTAAGGAATACCTTATTTATTAAGGTAAAATGTGTTATACTTCCTCCATGCTACTAACTCTGCCAAAACGCTTAAATTACGGACCGCAATTTCAACAAACGCTGAATAATCTTGAAAGCATCCGCAATGAACCAAAGGTAACCATTAACCTAGCAGACTTAGAATTTGCACGTCCTGTTGCTAGTCTTGTTATAGGTGCAAAATTGCGTGATGTTCTCAAACAACGCAACCGAAATAACCACAAAACCTATCTTGAAGGCTTCAGAAAAAATAGCCCTGCCCAAAGTTATCTTATGCACATGGGTTTCTTTGATTATTGTGGCTTTGAAAATATCGGTCATAGCGTTGGAGAAGCAACTGGCACAACTAGCTTTATGCCAATTACCTGCATAGAAAAAGAGACGCTGCTAGCGCTCACACAAGCGCCTTATCGCAAATTACGAGATGTCATTTTAGATGAAAGTCAAAAACTTGCAGCAATCTTAGTTGACCCAAATCAATCTCCTGATGCTTATTGGAGCATTGCCTATAGCATCCGAGAAGTCATTCGCAATGTTTTTGAACATGCCCAAGCAACACACTGCTATGTTTGCGGTCAACGCTGGAGCAATGGTCAAGTTCAGCTTGGCATCATCGATAGTGGTATCGGGATACGCCACTCAATCAAAAGCACAGTGCCAATCTTAGATGACTGCGATGCACTTAATAAAGTTGTCCTGCCTGGACTAAGTCGTTCTAATAATAAAGTAAAGAACGTATTTGATAATTCTGGCTACGGTCTCTATGTACTGTCTGAAATTGGTCGTGAATACGGTAGATTTACTTTAGGAAGTGGTAAAGCCTGCCTTAGAATCTCAAAACGTGGCGAAGTCAATGACCACTTTCGCTTTACTGGTACAGTTGTTGGCTTACATTTTGACAAAACACCAGATAACTTTGAACACTTTCTTCAAGAAACAATTTATTCTGGTGAGCAAGAAGCTAGACTCCTTGGATATAACGAAAAAGCATCAGAAAGCTCTCGTCGTTTCATTTGATTTCTGCTCATCCATCATTACTAAGCATTAAAGATGCTTCTTAGTTATCCAGTTATTCACCTGATTACATCTATGTAATCAGGTGAATAAAGTGTAATCAATAACGTCATTAAAGCGCAAAATTAGCATTTTTTAAGCCTTTATTAAGGATATTCGCAATAATTCACACGATTTAGCAAAGTCCAGTAACGTAGGATGAGTGCAATTACGTTTAAAACCTTTAGATGTAATGCATTCGTTATTACCATTATCTAGAAGATATTTTACTTTTAAAGTCTTTTACTTTATAAAGCCTTTGAATAAGTCTTTTTATTAGACCAATACTATAGATTACTTATTTCAAAATACAGGTAATGTCAGAATGCAAGCATCAAAACGGTATTTGACTATATGTGGAGGAGATAAAAATTGAAGGTGCGATTAGGTACTTCGCATACTCTTTGTATTATAGGGTATTATAGGGTGCTATAGAATCCTATAGGCAAATTGTGCATTACCTAAAGATATACTCCTATAAAGCTATGAACAAATCCAAGTAACACGCACACTAATTATTTGGTGTACATCCTGATACCGAGTCCGACAATATCGTTAATTAACTAACCAGCTAGAAGCGTCAGGTGCTCAACCACATGCCGCTTCGCAGTTAAAGGCTATATTAGTTAGATTTTTAAATCAGAACAGCTTATGAATTAATGTATGAATTAAGCGGAATTGGTATTATGCCTAAAAAAAGAGCAACTAAACCTTCAGTAAATACAAATACGAGTTTAAAAGATATGGCTTCACAAAAAACAGTTGTCAACCCAACTATGCCAAAAGCACTCGAAGGCTACAGCTCCTACCATGCTTGGCTAAGCTCTTTAGAACAATACAAAGACCAAATCCAATACCAAGGCTACTACGCAGGTCGAGACAAAGCAGATTATGGTCTGGTTCAAGGCGATTGCGCTAAGTATCTCAAAACATTGGATATTGTGCCTTACAAGCATCAAGCAGAAGCCCTTAATTTACTTACAAATGGGCATAATATCGTCATAGCGACACCTACTGCCTCAGGTAAATCTCTGAGTTACCAGACAGCTACGCTAAAAGCACTAGATGATGGTGAAACTGCAATTTACTTGTTTCCAACCAAGGCACTAGCCCACGATCAACTTTCTAAACTCAAAGAACAAGCCAAAAGCTTTGGTACAGAAAAACTAGTCGCTACCTACGATGGCGATACTCCTGCTACCAAGCGCCCTGCCTTGCGTGAAAAAGCGGGTTGCATACTGACCAATCCAGATATGTTGCACTACGGTATCTTGCCTCACCACAAACAGTGGGCAAAGTACTTAGGGCGTCTGCGCTATGTCGTGATAGATGAATTACACAGCTACCGTGGCGTGATGGGAACACATGTCGCAAACATCCTAAAGCGCTTACTTCGCTTAGCAGAGCACTATGGCGCAAAACCACAAATCATAGCAGCTAGTGCAACTATTGCAAACCCAGCAGAACATGCTAAAAACCTGACAAGTTATGACTTTGTTTCAATTACCCAAGATTTTGGAATCAAAAGTGAGCGTGAACTTCTCTTTTGGCAACCACCTAACCTAGCCAAAGAAGACGAAGAACCCTATAGACGCAGTGTCAATACTGAAGCTGCGGAGTTGGCAGTACTCTTTTGCCGATTAGGCTTAAAAAGCATCTTTTTCACAAACTCTCGTAAATCGGCAGAACTTCTCAAGCGCTATGCCAACATGAACATGCGAGACAACGAAGTTGATCTTATTCAAAGTTACCGTGCTGGCTACACAGCCAAAGACAGACGAAAACTAGAAGAAGATTTTAAAGCTGGCAATATACGCATATTAGCAGCAACCAGTGCCTTAGAACTTGGGGTTGATGTAGGTGGTGTAGATGCAGTTGTTATGCTCGGCTACCCCGGAAGCATGACTGCTTTTTGGCAGCGAGCAGGACGTGCAGGAAGAAGTGGTACACGAGCACTCACGCTAATGATTCCAAGCAGTGACCCACTAGATGAATACTATTTGCATCATCCTGAACTGATTGCAGATGGTAAAGCCGAAAAGGCTGTAGCCGATGGCTTTAATAGCGAGATTCACCCTTTACATCTACACTGTGCTGCTAGAGAA
>CALGZD010000267.1 GCA_937934635.1 uncultured Deinococcales bacterium | reverse complement strand
TACTGCTACAGCACCAGCCAACACAAGGTACGCGGTGGTTACACTCTATAGTGAGTCTACTGCTCATTTTGACAACTGTGTTTTAGGAGGTGCTAATGTCGCACCACCTCCTCCATCCAACCCAACAGTACAAGAGTCTGTCATTATTCCTTCAAGTGGTAATGGTCTCTGGGGTGCTGTACAGCAGTGGCCAGTTACTGCCACCCATATGGCGAATTTACCTGATGGTCGTATACTAGCATGGGCTGGAGCTACTGAAGATACCATTCGTGGTCCAAATAACAATTACACACAAGGTACAATATATAATCCAAATAACAGTACTTTCCAAGAAGTAGATAATCCTACACATGCTATGTTTTGTGCAGGGATTAGTATATTATCTGATGGTACAGTGTTTGCAGCTGGGGGAGGCGGTCAAACTTATAATAACAACTCGAAGAAAGTCAGTATTTTTAATGGCAATTCTTGGTCACGTTTAGCAGATATGCCTAATTTCCATTGGTATGGAACGGCTGTTGTCGATGCTAATGATGATGTACTTGTTTCGATAGGACAGGGTGCAAATATCAATAATGGTACTGATACTTACGCTACTGACTTCTACTCAAATGGCGCATGGAATGATTTGACTGGTGTTAGCCTTGAAGGCGTAGATTCAGGAGGATTTGCACCTTTTAACTATCCTTATATGCATTTAAGTCCAAGGGGAACTGTTTTTCATTCAGGTCGAAACTTGCCAATGCATGAAATAACTACAACAGGTAATGGCTCAGTTGTAAGCAAAGGAAGTCGTAATCAAGACGGTATTACAGATGAATTCTATCGTCGTTATGGCACGGCTGTCATGATTGACGAAGGGAAAATCATGATAACTGGAGGTACAGCTGGAGATCGAAGCTCAAATACAAGCGTCCTGATAGACATCAATGGTACTAATCCTGTGGTTACTCGACTTGCAAATATGCAATTTGCTCGCACACATCACAACACACACATATTGCCCAATGGCGAGATTTTAGTTGTTGGTGGAAACAGGTCAGGTATTATCTACGATGAATCAACTACAAATGTCGTTTCTGAAATTTATAATCCTGCAACAGATACTTGGCGTTCAGTTGCTGCCATGAGCGTACCTCGGGACTATCACTCTTCAGGTCTTTTGCTACGAGATGGCCGTATTCTTGCAGCAGGTGGTGGACTAGATGTTGATGATCCAGAAGCATTCTATAATCATCGAGATGCCGAAATTTACGAACCGCCTTATCTTTTCAATGCAAATGGAACACGTGCTGCCCGACCAATTATTAATTCAGTACCAACTAATATTGGATATGGTCAGACCTTTAATGTGAACATTACAGGCAGTGGCGCAAGTGACATGAAGCGATTTAGCATGATTAGATTGTCCTCAGCGACGCATAGTATGAATACAGACTTACGTCAAGATGCTTTGAACTTTACAAATCTAGGTAATGGTAATTATCAGCTAACATCACACACAAATCCTAATGTGGTTGTGCCAGGTTACTACTTTTTGTTTGCAAGCAATAGTTCTGGTGTGCCTTCGGCAGCTAAGGTTATTCAGATTACAAGGTAGTCTTCAAGATAGCTTTAGACCTTAGCCTTAGACCTAAGCCTTAGCTTAGACCTAAGCTTTAGCCTTAGACCTAAGCTTTAGATAAAAAAGCCTGCATACTCTTCAGTAGAGTGCAGGCTTTTCTATCTAAGAAAGAAAACTCTTCGATTTATATAAAGCACTAAGACTTTATATATCTCTTAAAGATCCAGAATTACCTTGTAGACATTATCTACCTTGCGAACAATAAGCATCTGCTTTGCGCCATCTTCTTGCGCATAGATGATGCGATAAAGGTTGCCTTGGTAGATATTGTTAGTATTCCTAGCTCTTTCCCAGCCGTTAGCATTCATTTGAGCATTCAGTGAAAAAAAGCATTTTGCAATACTCTTGTTGCTGGTGAACTCTAGTTCTGCCTTTTTAGCATCGACACTTTGAGAAATAATCTGATCAGAATCACAAGACTCTAAAGAAACTGCGGAAACTGCCTTATTTTCTGCAAATGCAAAGCTGAAAAGTAAAGAAAAAACGATGACTGCTAATCTCATATTAAGACCCCCTGCGGAACAAGTACGTTTACCTCCGTACATGCCGCCTTATAACGTTGTGTTGCAATTTAAGCTTGAAAACTGTGTGAAAGAATTCCTGAGCTGCTTGCTACGTAGAACAGTCTGCCAAAAGGCAGTTTCTTCTCTGTGAGAGAAGTTAAAGATAAGATGAATTTTTTATTAGGGAAAGCGTAGTGTTTTTTTTGTCTTTTAGCGTTTCCACGTAATGTTGACCCATGCTAAATGAGTTCGTTTCTACTCGCGCTGTGTGGTTTTCACAGACATCTGCATCGCCGATTAACTGACTTAGGTCAGTTAATCGTGGAAGAGCTTTTTTTATTCGATGTTTTGTGCCATTGTGTGAAATGCTTGTCAAATAGAGCAATACAGGTTTTTGTATTTTTATTACGGTATATCTAGATGCTTGTGTCTAAACGTATTCGCAGCCCCGAAGATGCGTTCCTTTTTTGATGTATCTAGTTTTCTAGCTTGACTTACCATCATTGACCAACGTGGGTTTTTGGCAAGTGCATCACTGTGTTTTAGAATAAATTGCCAGTACAAACCATCCCAAACATCGCACCAGTTATCTGCATCTTTCGTATCTACTTTATAGTGCGACATTTTACGAATGTAGTTTGAGCCAGAGAAGTAGGGTTTAGTTGTAATCAGTCCACCTGCACTGTTTTGGCTCATAGCGTAAACATTGGGAACCATGACCCAATCATAACTATCTATAAAAAGTTCCATGAACCATGTATAGATAGCTTTTGGATGGATTTCGCAGAGGAACATAAAGCCACCTAATACCATCAAGCGTTCTATATGGTGACAGTAGCCTGTTTCTAAAATTCGTTTGATGGTGTCATCAATTGCCACTATACCTGTTGTGCCAGTGTAGCAGCTTTTTGGCATGGCATTGTGGTGTTGCCAATAGTTGCTTGTCCTCATTGTGACACCTTTTGCTTCGTAGGCAGCACACATAAATTCTCGCCAACCGATGATTTGGCGAATGAAGCCTTCTAAACTTGCAAGGGGAACAGAATTTTTTTCGGTATAGCTAAGCGTTTTATCAAGGACTTGCTTTGGGGTGAGTAAGCCAATATTTAGCATGGGGGTGAGGACACTGTGGTAGAGCCATGGTTGACCTTCAACGATAGCGTCTTCATAAGGACCGAAGTTGTCAAAACGTTCTTCTAAAAATGTATCTAGCCACTCTTCTGCTGATTCATGTGTGTAGGGATAGTAATAGTTGTTGATGTTCCCAAGGTTGTTAGCAAAGTGTTTTTCTATGTAGGCTTTCGCCTCAAGCAAATAAGTATCTTCTTCTACTTTAGGTAGTTTTGGTAAAGAAGGAATCAGTTTCTTTGGTAGCTTTTTGCGATTTTCTGTATCGAATGACCACTTGCCACCTTGTGGTTCGTTGTTTTCATCTAGAAGAACATTGAGCTTAGTGCGTTGGTGTTTGTAGAAGTTAGCCATCCGCCAACTTTTTTTATCTGTAAAGAATTCAGTGTTTTCTGCATTCGTATTTAAGAAGTTTGGTGTGGGGGAGAGTTTTAAGCTTTTGTTTAGAGAAGCACAGGCTTGAGTTAGGCGTTTTTTTAGGAGGTAGTCAGTGGGCTCGAGCCCCTCAATAACTTCACCCACAGTGTAGCGACCCAACACCTCTTTCAAAGACAAGCCCTCAATATAGCTTACATACTGAACCCTAAAACCTTCTGATAAAAGCCAATCAGCATAATGGCGCATACTTGCCCTATGCAGCAGCAACTTTTGCTTGTGAAACTTTGCAGGATAACGAGCATCGCCAAAAAACAAAGCCTCTTCGATGATAAGAACAGCTTTTCCCTTATTTTTTCCCTCATCTGTTTCAGCAGATGTTAGTAGGGGGTGTGGCTTAAATAGTTGATGTGGAAATACAAGTACTGTAGACATAATCATTTTAGTCTGACTTCAATTACACCTTTGGCTGTGCTGGCATCCACAAGTTTACCTTTTTGTAAGATGTCTACTTTACCTTGAGCAACCAAACGGCGGGCAGCCCGTCTTATGCGTTCTTTTAAATTGTTAGGATTCTTAGGTGTAAAATGATTTTCTATCTGGGCAGGGTCAACTGTTTTTTGTGATTTGTGTTCAGATAATAATTGTAAAATTTGTGTTTCAAGTTCTAAATCTCGCTTCTCTAGTTTTTCTTGTCTACAGCTAGCACTACAGTAGCGCACACTCTCCCAAGTTTTCTCCCAGCGTTTTTGATAGCCAAAGCTACGTCCACAGCTAGCACAGAATTTAAGCTCATTTCGTAGACTATTGGTGCTCTGAATTTTAGTTTGCCGTGCCACAGTTTTCTAGCTCCACAGTTTTTAAGCTCTACAGTTTTCTAGCTCTACAGTTTTCAAGCCCCACAGTTTGTAGTTTAAAGAAGCCTTCAACATGAGTCTGTATGACTGCCTAATTTCATAGCTTTATATCTCACATAAAGTAGTAGTCATGGCGATAGCAGATTTAAGTAGAACACAAGCACAAATCAAATCTTTTCCAACAGATTACGACACAATCATCGAGCGTATTGAAAGCATTAACGCAATTAAGTATGCAAAAAGCAGGAATTTTCTGGATGGTTCTGTCACTTATCTAAGTCCCTATCTGACTCATGGTGTTATTACCACCAGTGATGTTTTTGCAATTATTATGGAACGCTATTCGCTTAAACAAGCAGAAAAGCTTGTCTTTGAACTTGGCTGGCGTGACTTTTATCAAATGGCTTACCGCTGGCATGGTGAAGCTATCTTTAGAGATATTAGGCAAGGTCAAGACCCTGTTCGTTCGCAGGAAGTACCACAAACTGTTGTTGATGCACAAACAGGTATTCGTGTTTTAGATGAAGCTATTTCAGCACTTTATGCAACAGGTTACATGCATAATCATGCCCGTATGTGGCTTGCTTCGCTTATTTGTAATGTGGCGCAAACACATTGGTTACAACCGTCGCAGTGGTTGTATTACCATTTGCTAGATGGTGATTTAGCAAGCAATAGCCTATCGTGGCAATGGGTTGCTGGAACCTTTTCAAATAAGAAGTACTATGCAAATCAAGAGAATCTGAATAAATATAGTGGTATTAAGCAATACGATACTGTTTTAGATGCACCTTACAGTGCTTTACCAGAACTGGATGTGCCTGAAAATCTAACTGAGGCAGCCATGCTCAAGTTAGTAACACCGCTACCTAAAAGCACAATTAGTTCTGTGCCTAGTGATAAACCTGTGTTGCTCTACCACATGTGGATGCTTGACCCACTTTGGCAAGAAGATGTTCAAGATGTTACTAGAGTATTGATTCTAGAACCAAGTTTGCTAGAACGCTTTCCGATGAGTCAGCAACGTATTGACTTTGTTTTAGCTTTGGCAGAGGAAATAGATGGTCTTAAGATTTTTGTTGGTGAACTAAATGAACTTGAAGGTTTGAGGGAGGCAAAACATGTTCAGAGCATTGAGCATCCAGCGCTGAACCATTGGAACAGTTTGTCTAATTTGCGACGGGAACCGCAGCCGAGTATGTTTCAGCCTGTTTTTAAAGAATATAGGAGCTTTTTTGCCTACTGGAAAGCCTGTCAAAAAACAGACCAGTTTAAAGAGATGTTTTGATTGAGTTTAACTGCAAAATTCATAGTTGCTTCAACAATTAAGCATACCTTCAGACTCCGTTAAGTTTCAGAGACTATTGACAAATACTGGTCTAGATTCAATGTAACAAGATTGACCCTATTAGTCTTGCTATTAGTCTTGAACATAATTAAGGGAGGCTGAAGTGGGTTTTAGTAATCCGTTTTCATATACACAAGATTCTTCAGTTAGAAGTTTAGCTCGTGCGATTAGCATAATCGTAGCAATATTCCTTTTTATCGTACTCGTGAGCTGTGCACAACCTGATGAAGCATTATCAGACTCAACACCAACTGTTGATAATCCTAGTACAGATGATTCTGTCGTTGGCACATTTGGAAGTGATCAACAACGTATGTTTGATGCATTTAATCAAACACAGACACCTGTAGCGCTTAGTGCTGTTGCAGGTCAGATTAATCCTTCGGCAAATTTAAGACCGTTATTTCTTGGTTCATCTCGTGTAGAGATGAAAGTGTTAATCATTAGCCCTAATGGTAATCCTACAGTTAGAGATGCTACTGATCCAACCTTAGATGCGATTACACTCTTTGCTGAGAATATTGGCATTCCATACGATGTCATGATTGCTTCACAGGAAAACTTAACAGAGGCAAAGCTAATCGCCTCAAATGGTGATGGTCGCTATCAGGCAATTATCTTGACTGATAGTGGCTTAGGTGTAAATGCTGAAGGCACGACAGCAAGTGCTTTTGATCAAACAGAGTGGAATCTACTCTGGCAGTACCAGCGTGAATTTAATGTGCGTCAGGTATCAATGCATACAATTCCTGGTACTTTTCCAGAAGATTTAGGCTTACGTCGTTTCGATAGCATAAGTACGACACGTAATTTAGCGCAAAATATCAACATAACTGCTGAGGGACAATCTATTTTTGCTTCTCTAAAACCTTCATCTGCTATACCTGTTAAAGATGTCGTCATGAATTTAGCAAACTTCTGTGGTGAAGATGCAAGTATTGCCTGCCCAGTAGGGGTAACCACAATACCTGTGCTAAGGACTACTACAGAAAATAAAGTGATTGGCGCAGTCAGCTCAACTAGTGATGGACGAGAAGTACTAAGTCTGCTAATGGGGCAAAGTGATCGTTCGAATCACTCAGCTTTACTTAGTTACGATGTCTTGAAGTGGGCGACACAAGGTGTGTTTTTAGGTGCGAGAGAGATGTACCTTCAGATTGATATTGACGATTGGTTTCAACAGTCACTCGTTTGGGACCCTGTAGCAAATGCCAATACAGAGCAAACCTTTGATATTACTGGGCAAGACGTAGTTCGTGCAAAAGCTCAGCTAGATGCTCTGAAAATACGTTTCCCTGTTGCAGCAAATGTAAATTACACAAATGCAATTGTGGGCTTTAAGGGTGATGCGACTGAAACTGCAAGTTGTGCTGAAGATGCAAATCTGAGCCAAGCCACACTTTGTCTCAAAGACGATTTTGATTGGGTAAGCCATACCTATACTGAACGGGCAATGAACTTTGAATCACCAGGTTACAACAATGCTCTAGACCCGTTTTACAACACAGCAGCTCCAGAGCTTAATGGACCACTCAATGGGTATACTTGTGACAATACTGCCCTGACAGGCTTTAGTCCAGCAAGTGTCGCTGAAGAGCTTGCGATTAAAGAAGTTGTTTGTAATCTTGGTAAGATGCAACAAATGGGCATAAGGGTTGACCCTAAGAGTATTATTACCAGTGCACATTCTGCGTTAGGACACTACAATCCTGATCCTACAAATCCTGCTTTGATTGACAATGGTTTAGAGAACTCTAGTACAGGGTCTTTAAAGGGCTTAGTTGCTACTGGTATTCGTTACATGGCTTCGAACTACTCAGTACCAAGTCATCGTGGCGTATGTGAAGTTTGTGGTCGTCAACATCCAAACTTCCCTGAACTATTTTTAGTTCCTCGCTTTCCAACGTTGATGTTCTTTAACTCGACAAATCCGTTAATTATTGAGAGTCAATACAACTTTCTTTTTGGCGCAAATGCACCAGGTGCGCCTGCAACAGCTACGAATTTGACCTATCAGCAAATTTTGCAGCTTGATGCAGAAACAACCTTACAGCATGTTGTTAGTGCTCAACCTTACATGCACTTTTTCCACCAAGCAAATCTTGATAACTATTCGGCAGGTAATCCTGGTCAAAGTTTGGTGTCTGATTGGTTAGAAACTTTCTTAACACGTTATACAAGTTTTTATGATTTGCCACTCTTAACATTGCCTTGGGAAGAACAAGCTGTAAATATTCAGCGCAGGACCAGTTACTTCCTTTCAGGAACTACAGGTGTTTGGGATCGTGCAACAGGTGAAGTGACAGTAACTTCGCCAAATGGTGGTACGGTGTATGTTTCAAATGCTGCTTTTGCAAATGCTGCAACCTCGATTTATGGAGCAGATACAATTCAAAAGTTTGACTTAGGTGCAGGGCAGACTGTAAGTGGTTCAACCGCAAACTTACCTACAGCACCTACTCCAGCACCTAACCCAGAGCCAACACCAACACCTAATCCAGAGCCAACACCAACTCCACTGCCAGATACAGTGCCTAATCCACTAGAAGTAGAACCAATTCTAGAACCAACCCCGCAGCCTGTACTAGAACAAGTTATGGATGTAATACCAGAGCCAACAGCAGTAGGTGTGAATTTGCTAGTGAACGGTGGTTTTGAAAATAGGCAGAGTGCGTGGTCACGCTGTGGTGCTGGGCGTAGTAAAATTGTAAGAGATGCTAGTGATGGGCATTATGCTATGAAACTTACCAGTAATCGAGGTGGTTGCTTGTATCAAGAAGTAGAAGTAGTTGCAGGTACAAACTACACCCTCACCTGTGATGCAAAGCGTAGCAACTTCTTAAGGTGGTCATCATTAGCAATTACCTTTAATGATGCAACTTATAGTGCTGAAGTTGAAGGTGATTTGAAAGAGATTACGACTACTGATTTTAGTCAACTTAGTTTGCAAGCTACTGTGCCAGAAAGCAAAACGATAGCGAGCATAGTCATCTATAGTGAAGATATCGCAACAGTTGATAACTGTGACTTTAGTGCTACTTCATCCGATACGTCATCTGATTCGACACCTGATTTGACACCTTCGCCAACTCCAGAAGCAACACCTGAAGTTACGACACCAGCAAGCATGCTGTCTAATGGTGGTTTTGAAAATAATTTAAGTAACTGGTTCTCTTGTGCAGGCTCGAGCTCAACAGTCAGCGACGCAACATCTGGCTCACGTGCTTTAGCGCTTGACCCAAAAACCTGTCTATACCAAGAAGTGCCAGTTACTGCTGGACAGAA
>CALGZD010000266.1 GCA_937934635.1 uncultured Deinococcales bacterium | reverse complement strand
GGTCAGCTCGAGCTGCACGACAGCGAGTCCTCAGCCAAATTGCGAGTTGGTCCCGACGAAGTAAGGGCATATAAACAAGCAGTGAGTGATTTTCTCAACCGAACACGAAATAGCATTTTACAAGCACGGTTTAGGCATAGCTTACTTAAAGTCAAAGAAACTGAGTCGCAGGCGATTGAGACAGAAGCATTTAGAGAATTAGTGAAGGCAGGAATTCTTATTAAGCGTTAAAGCCTTAGTGAGTTCATTTTTAAACTTACTTTTTAAGTAGCTTCTGAATAAGTAGCCTTTTAAAATGCGTAATGTTTGCGATACACTAAACAATCACGTTGATGCTTTATAGTTTTAGTTAAAAAAAGATGAGGATCTTGCAGGTATGAATTTTAGAGGTGAACGTATTGCAATCGGGGGTGTGGCAGTTTTTGCCCTCTTAAGTTTATTTTTGTCGCCGTGGGCAGCATTGAGTCGAGAAATTGGTGCAAAAAGTTCCGTTTTGGTATTGCCAAACACGATTTTTGACTTTACTGGACGAACTGAATCTATTGTCTTGCCAAATGCAGGACTGATTTTGGCTGCAAGTTGTGTGTTGCTAGCTGTGATGGCACTGGCAGGGCTGATTCGTCAAAAAGCTTTGCGAAGTGTTTTGTGGTTGCTTTCTGGTATTGCCTTGCTTGTCTTAACCTTTTGGGGCTTACAGGGCTTTCAGGGGGCTATTGGGGAGGCTCGAGCCAGCGCACTCGGCGACTTAGCACTCACTGCAATCGAAAACCCTCGAAGAAGCACAGATGTTGACGCAGCCCAACTTGCCTATGATGCACTTGGAACAGTACCAATTTCAGAGTCAGTTGAAGCTCTAAAAGATGCAGGTGTGCGTGTTCGCCGTGTACCGTATAGCAATAGTGGTTTTGCCTTAGCATCCTTTCTGTCTATGATTGTAGGCATTCTTGCTATTTTCTTTTCGCTGAGGTTATTTAGACCAGCAAACAGATTGATTGACACTATTGTTCAACAAGCTGCCGTTCCAGCAACCTCGATTATTTTAGCCTTTGCAGCAGCAGGTGTTGTTGTTTTGGCTTTGCAACCAACCCCTATGGGCAATGGTGTCGAAATCTCTGGACTTTATCCCTATCTTGTTGGGCGTTTAGATACCCTTTGGTATTCCTATCTGACCTTACTGTCTTATTCTTTAGGAACTGTAGGCGGGTTTCTCGACGCCTTAAAGTTCGCAACGCCACTGATATTTACAGGACTAGCCGTTGCTTTATCTTTCCGTGCTGGTCTATTTAATATTGGTGCGCCTGGACAGATGGTGCTTGGTGCAATTTTTGCCATGCTAGTTGGCATTTACCTACCAGGTCCAAAGTTTTTTGTTTTGCCCTTAGCAGTCATTGCTGCAGCCCTTGGTGGCGCACTTTGGGGTGGTTTGGCAGGCTGGCTGAAAGCACGTTTTGGTGCAAACGAAGTTATCAATACGATTTTGCTCAACTATATTGCTGCGTCACTCTTGTTATTTTTGATTTCTAGTCAACACACCTTTGCCTCCGCAGCCTTTAGAGCCTTGATTGCCTTTGCTGCCTTGATAGCTATTGCCATGGTTTTAAGTTTGATACCTTCCATGCGAAAAGTGTTTACTGCTGCGCCAAGGCGAAATATAGCAATTCTTGGTATCCTTGCACTTACCGTGTTTATCGTTTCAGCATGGCCTAGACCAACTGATGGTACGATTACCATCAATCTTCCCTTCAAAGCTGAAGGTTCAGCTTCAAAGTCCATTCCGCTTTCGGAGTCTGCTCGCTTTGACCATTTGCCCAAAATATTGGGAATCGATTTAGAAGAAAATCCTGGCACGAATATCGTGCCAATCAACTACGGCATTGTGTTTGCGCCTATCGTTGCCTTGCTCGTCTTTTTATTTTTCCCACTGAGACGGGTATCAATCCTAGCCAAGCTGCTGGTTTCTCTAGCGCTTGGTGTATTGACTTATCTAGCACTATTTTTCTTTGGCTTTACGTCCCATGCCACAGCAATTCCACCAACACAGCTAAACTTCTCTTTTATATTGGCTATCCTATCTGCCATCTTTGTTTACTACTTTTTGTGGCGTACCAAATGGGGCTACGAACTTCGGGCAGTGGGTCTGTCACCCGAAGCAGCCGAGTATGCAGGTGCAAATCTATCTCGCAACACTGTTTTGGCAATGGCCTTGAGTGGTGCTCTAGCAGGTTTAACTGCTTGCCACTATGTACTTGGTGGTACTCTAGAAGATTATGCTTTGCGAATCTCACTACCAACCAATGATGGTTTTGATGGTATCGCCGTGGCACTACTGGGCTATAACACGCCTCTTGGCGTAGTGCTTGCAGCCTTCCTTTTTGGTGTTCTAAAAAACGGTGGTTCGATTCTCAATATTACATTCCCAGAGCTGACACGAGATGTTGTTGATATGGTTGTGGCACTTGTTGTACTTTTCATTGCTGCTAAAGGCTTTTTGCCAGAGCGCATAACTAATCCAAAACTACGGCGAGCAAATGTTGAGAAAGCTAGATTGCAAGCTGAAAATTCACAAGATGATGCTGCTACAAGTAGGCAGGGAATAGAAGGGCAGAGCTAATGGATTCGATACTTATTTTCACACTCATTGCTTCTGCATTGCGAGCAACCACACCGCTACTCTTTGCTGCACTTGGTGGTTTGTTTAGTGAGCGTGGTGGCATTGTCAATATTGCTTTAGAAGGCATTATTATCTTTGGTGCATTAGCAGCAGCAATCACAGCACAACTTGTGGAAGCACCATTTTTGGTTGATAACCCAACGGCAAATGTGTGGTTCGCACCGTGGTTAGGGGTGCTTGCAGCTATGGTAGTTGGTGGCGCAGTAGGCTGGCTTCATGCCTTTATCTCAATTCGCTACAAAGCCGATCAAATCATTTCAGGTACTGCCATTAACCTCATGGCCATAGGTTTACCTGCAGTCATCCTCAAAGGTATGTATGACAATACCTCAACAAGTAAGGCTGTTGAAAACCGCTTGCCACAGTTCGGACCAGATGCTTACGCAGGTGCATTTCAATTTAGTCCTTTGGTCTATCTTGCCTTTATCCTCGTACCAGTTGTTTGGTATGTGGTTTACAAAACCCCTTTTGGCTTACGTCTTCGTTCAGTAGGTGAACATCCCGAAGCTGCTGAGAGTGTGGGCATCAATGTTCGCAGAATGCGCTACTACGGTGTGATTATCTCTGGTGTGCTAGCAGGTCTAGCAGGTGCTTACTTAAGTATTGGTAACTTTAACCAATTTATCAGTGAGATGTCTGGTGGACGTGGTTTCATAGCCCTAGCTGCGCTCATTTTTGGTAAGTGGCATCCGCTAGGTGTGCTCGGTGCAACCTTGCTGTTTGGAGCATTCCAATCCGCAGCGACGCTGCTTGGTGGTGGTAATTTACTGCCATCAACCATTGTTGAAAGTATTCCTTTTATCCTCACGATGCTTGTGCTTGCAGGTTTCATTGGAAGAGCAATTCCGCCAAAAGCGATTGGCAAACCCTACGAAAAGTAGGGTGGGCCATCTGCCCACCAATAAAATG
>CALGZD010000265.1 GCA_937934635.1 uncultured Deinococcales bacterium | reverse complement strand
AAAGTAGTCAGAATCTGCTAGGTGTGTTTTATCTAAAGAAAATGCATCGACAATATAATGCCGTCCAAACCCCAAGGTGTTCATAAGCTTATTGTATAACCTTTGCCAACTTCGTAAAGGTTCAAAATCCTGATAATAATAAGGTATGTTTTGGACGCTGAACTCTAAAAAGCTTATGGGTACAGAATCGTATAGCTCAGATATTGCACTTATTCAAAAAGCCTTATATTTAGGGCTTTTCTTGTATATTCATCCATTTGAGTTTTTTGAGTATCTCTTGAAAAGCTTTTGATATTGGTGTTTTTGAGACTTTCCACAAATTGGAAATTTACGTCCAGAACGCATATTCATCCAACTGCAAGATATGAGATAGCTAATTTAGATGATTCACCCTTAGAGTTTCATTTATTAAAGCACTAGTCCTGTGTCTAGTCTTGTGTCTAGCCTTTAACACTACCTGCCGTATAGCCATTGGTAAGTGCGTTTTGGAAAGAATAAAAGATGATAAGGATAGGGATGCTGCCCAGTACTGCACTTGCGGTTAGTGTTCCCCATTGAGTATTGAACTGATTATGGGAGAGTGCTCTCAGTGCTATACCTACCGTCCATTTATCTTCTCCAGTTAGCAAAATGTTTGCCAGAATGAATTCGCTGTATGTACCGATGAATTGTAATAAGAAGATAAAGAGGAGCATTGGCATACTCATTGGCAAAATGACTCGCCAAAATGCACCCCAACGGGTTGCACCGTCAACCATAGCTGCTTCTTCTAGGCTCGTGCTGATGGATTCCAAATAGCCTTTGAAAATCCAAGCGCTAAAGGCGATAGCGCCGCCTGAGTAGGCGAGGATTAAACCTGTAAAGCTGTTGAGTAGGTCTAGTGCATTCATGAGGTAGAAGAGTGCTACAAGTGCCATGAAGGCTGGAAACATCTGTACGAATACAAAGCTAAGGAGTGTTTGATAGCGTCCCTCAAATTTTAGTCTTGCGAATGCATAACCAGCAGTTGTGCTTAAGAAAACTGCCATGATGCCTGTCATCCCTGAGACAAGGAGGGTATTGCGGATATGGAGGATGATTTTGCCACGGCTCGAGCCCCTCACCTTTTCTCCAGCATCATTAAAACTGTAAAACTGCTCAGGATTGATAGAAAAAATCAACACAAATATGGCTACAAAAAATAGCCAAGCGATGATAGTACGCATACGCTCAAACCTAAAACTTAGCTCAGCTCTGCGAATAATCAGGGTTAGTATCAAGGTGCATAGTAACGTGATGGCAATAAGCGCAATTAACATCCATTGATAATCAAAAAAATGGGTTTCTGAAAGGAGTTTTTGGTATTGAACGAGTGAGAAATTGCTTGGGTCAGGCAAGACGCCTGAGCGCAACAAAATATTACCCTCTTTGGGTAGAGGTGTGGTAATGGAATCATTGCGATTAAAAGAGACTGCCAACATATGCAGGATAGGGTAGAGCGTTAAGGCAATGACTATCCAGATGAAGAGATGTGTTGAGGCAGTGATGGCGTAGCGAACTGCTTTGGCAGGGCGGCTTATACGACCGTATACATAGGCACTGCCAGAAACAAGAATGCAAAGTGCAATAAAGCCAAGTAAGAACCAGAGCCAACCATAAGGAACACGGATAAACTTGTCAGTTTGTTGGGCAAGACCCAAAGTCAAGCTTTGTAAGAAGAATAGTGTAGCGATGAGTAGTAGTTTAGGATGAGTTCTTGTGCTTGTCATCGTTATCGTACCCCTTCCTCTTTAAGCGCACCTGTAACTCTAAAATTCATCAGACTGACTGCTAGTGTAATGATAAAGATAATGAGTGAAATAGCAGCGCCAAGTCCGTAAGCATAGCCACCCTGCGAGCGGAATGCTTCGTTATAGGCCCAACTTATTAAGATGTCTGTACACCTTGCGGTGGATGTTCCCCAAGATGCAGGAGGTCCACCGTCTGTGAGTAGATATATGATATTAAAATTATTGAAGTTAAAAGCAAACCCTGTAAGTGTAATTGGTACAAGTGCAGTTCTAAGCAGTGGTGCGGTGACGCCCCAGAAACTTTGCCAAGGATTCGCTCCATCCATGCGACTTGCCTCGTAAAGTTCTCTGGGAATGGCAGAGAGTGCACCAAGCGTGGCAGTAATCATAAAGGGTAGACCTAGCCAAAGATTTACTAACAAGACTGCTCCCTTGGCTAAAGTGCAGTCGCCAAGCCAGTCAAAGACGGGTAGATCAAGTAACGCTAGAAAACGATTCACAGCACCAAAATTGGTGTTCAGAAAACCACGCCATACTTGAATTGTGATGATGCCAGGGAGTGCCCAAGGAATTATAAGTAGTGTTCTGTAAAGATTACGGAATCGTAAATCTGGGTTATTCAAGAGCAAAGCCAGAAAGACACCGATGACTGTGTTGATGATGACTGTCAGGATACTGAAAGACAGATTCCATGCAAACACAGGGAGGAGTGCTTTTCGTGCTTCACGCATGATACTACGGAACTGATCCAAGCCAACATATTGAAATTTGTTGTATCTGGCAATTTCGCTAAAGTTGGAGTCAGCAGGTAGTGGACTATCTAGCGTGAGAGTGTTGCCTTCAACACGAATAATGTCTCGCTCGATAGTAGAACCTGTGAGTGAAATCCGTATGTTGTCTAGCTCTGGTATGCCTGCTGGTGGGCGTTCAAGCTCTATAGTTCTACCAGTATTACTAAGCACTTTGATTTCTTGTGCAAAGCCAAAGTCTGGAATGAAAAGCTCAACTGAGTTAATGCTTGTGTTGGGCTCGAGCCCTGCCACAAGCGTCAGCGTAGTTCCCTCAAGGGATTCCCCCACCCCCTCAACCATACCCGAGCTGTAAAGTACGGCTCGCACATTTTCACACCCTGTACGATTACTAGAGCCTTGTTTGTTCGCAATTTCTTGACTAGGTGTAAGTAGCCAATCACAGCGAAGCTCTTTGATATTGCCTAATTCTAAAGTTGTTCCTTCAATATGTGTGATAGCAGTTTTACTGCTGACATCAAGTTCGCCATTACGTGTACCTGCATAGTTCGTAAAGGCAAGAATAACAGTGAGGATTACAGGAAACAATGTGAAGGCAAGTAAAAAAATAATTGCAGGTAAAATATAGTACCAAGGAATAAGCCATGAAAATCGTTGAGCAATAAATCTAAGCGTCAGGATAAGTGCTAGTAGAGCAAAGACTAAAGCTGTGTAGACTGGCGCAGTAGGAATGACTAATCGGAGTAGCCATAAACCCACAAAACCCATCAAGATAGAAAAGCTGAGAGCACCAAGTAGAAGCAGTATTGATTTCCACAACGAGGCTGTCGTACTTTTTGCTTTTGGTAAGTAATCTTTTACAGAGCGTGAAATATCGATAAAGCATCAACCTCCTTGTTAGGGTTATAAGCTCACTCTTATGAAACATTGCAACAGCAGTGAATCTTAAGAATGAGCTTCGTAACGAGTAATACCGAAGTGAATCATAAATGTCATAATCCCAGTCAATACACAAGGTTTTCAAGCCTTTATCCTTCGGTTATTTCGCAATCTTTGCGACTATATCTTTATGACATTCATCTTTCAGTTTAGT
>CALGZD010000264.1 GCA_937934635.1 uncultured Deinococcales bacterium | reverse complement strand
ATCGTTCGATGGCGTAAGCAAGTTTATCTAGGCTGGTGGGTACTGGTTGGCGTCATGCTGCTTCAGGTGATGGTATCTGGCATCTTCTTCCAAGGCTTTGGTGTCTATGTGCCTATCCTGATTGAAGAGTTTGGTTGGAGTGCTACAACTATTTCTTTGGTGGTGTCTGGTAGGCAGGTTGTATCTGCCATTGCTGCACCTGGGATAGGCTTTGCGCTTGACCGTTTTGGCGCA
Organism: uncultured Deinococcales bacterium; assembly: GCA_937934635.1. Next base: position 11,667 of record CALGZD010000264.1, on the reverse strand, counting down.
CGGCGAGTCATTGCTACTGGCTTAGTTACCATGTCAATTGGCTATGTGCTTTTTAGTCAGGTGCAAACGCTTTGGTTCTTTGTGGCTGCACAACTCTTGCTTGGTTTTGCTGCTAACTTATCTGGTTGGTTACCCAGCAACAAGCTACTTATAAATTGGTTTGTAAAACGCCGTACTATGTCGCTTGCGTTTATGGGTATGGGCATGAGCATTGGTGGATTATTGACACCTTTTATGGCAAAGTTAATCAATGTCTATGGCTGGCGTCCGATTGCGGTTGGGTCTGGGGCTATGATGTTTTTGGCGCTGCTGCTTATTCCACTGTTACGTAGTTCGCCTGAAGCGTACGGGCTCGAGCCTGACGGATTTGCTAACACCGACGGTAAAAGAATCAAACCTTCAAAACTAAACAGCATCCCACCACCCTCAACCGTAAAAGATGATTTCACCGTACAAGAAGCCATCCGCACTCGTAGTTTCTGGCTCATTGCCATCGGGCACGCACTTGCCCTCGTATCAGTAGTTGCAGTTTTAGTCCACTTGATTGCTCATATGTCAAACGGTCTAGGCTTCTCTCTAGAAACCGCTGCAAGCGTTTTTGCTTTGGTGACAGGTGTACAGATTTTCGGTCAACTTTTCAGTGGCTTCTTTGCCGACAGATTCAGCAAACACAAAATTGCTGCTGGTGCTATGCTCTTTCATGCTGTCGCCATGTTCATCTTTGCAGTAACAGAAACTATGCCAATCATTCTACTTGCAGCAGTGCTTCATGGTGTTGCTTGGGGTGTACGTGGTCCACTTATGTCCGCTTTACGTGCAGACTACTATGGCAGAACACACTTCGGAAAAATCATGGGCTTTGCTGACCCAATTGTTATCTTGGGTGCTTTAATTGGTCCAGTCATAGCAGGATACAGTTTTGATAATTTTGGCAGTTATAGTACAGCATTCTTTATATTAGGCTTTACTGCCTTAGTTGGCTCTATCTGTTTTGCACTTGCCACGCAACCAAAAAAACCTCAAGTTTAGACTTGAGGTCATGAAAAATAAGACTTCTATTTTCAACTATCTTTAGGTCGCCTAAGCGTCTCAACGTATGGATATTTAGTTAATAGTTCAAAATAATGTTGGTATAATTCAACAGCTTCTTTCTCCGAACTAGGTACTTGTCCTATTCTAAAATAAGACGCATTGCTTTTATCTAGAAAGAACGTTGGTGTCGCAACAACATTTTTCGATACTGCTTCTTCATGGGCTGCTTTAAGGCTATTACGAATCGCATCAGTATCAAACTCTATATCTTCTGATATCCCCACTGCTTTAAGTGCAGCCTTAATCACACTTAAACTAAAGCCTTGTGAATCTTTATGTGCAAGACGTTGTAAATTCAGGCGAAAGTCATCGTACTGTTCTGGCATATTTTCTTTGACATAATGTGAAGCCAAAAAAGGGATTAAGCCTTTGCTACCATCTTTGGAATCTGCCTCTACTGCATCTTCCCAAAGTTGCCAGCCATCATCCCCTTTATAGTTTCCTTGATACAAACTATAGTGTCGCCAATCAAAACTTAGACCTAATGGCTTTTCTATCATTTTTGCGAACTCAGCACCTCGCCAAGCGTAAGGGCACAAATAATCAAAATATACAACTATATTCTTTTCCATAAAATTCCTCATCCAATGTAGTTTTAGCAGTTTACAAACAACTGCCACATATTTCGTTGGGGTAATTTTAGCTAAAAAGCACCTACCTTGTATGTCTAATTAAAAACAAAAAAAGCGCATTGGTAAATGTACCAATACGCTTTTATCATTTTTTATCATTACCAAAAGCAATAATCACAGTTTCTTTAAGAAACAGTTGTCGATGAATTGGTTGAATCCTCAGCACCTTCAGTTGGTGGGGGAATAAAGCCAACCGCTTTATCAGAACTTACACCTTTATCAGTTACTTCTAGAAGCATCATATCAACAACATCCTCAAAGCTCTCGACAACAGTTACTGTCAAATCCTCTAAGATATTTTCTGGTACATCTTCTAGATTCGCTTCATTCGCTTTAGGGATGATGACATGCTTAATACCCGCTTGGTGAGCAGCAAGTAGCTTCTGCTTAACACCACCTATTGGTAGAACACGACCACGCAAGGTTATTTCACCTGTCATAGCCACATCACCACGAAGTGGACGCCCTGTAAGGGCACTCACAACAGCTAGTGCCATAGCAATACCAGCACTTGGACCGTCCTTTGGTTGAGCACCATCTAGAACGTGTACGTGAAGATCACGATTTTCGTAGAAGTCACTTGGAATATCAAAATCCGCACAGCGTTTGCGAAGGAATGTAATACCCGCTTGCGCTGATTCTTTCATCACATCGCCTAGCTGACCTGTAAGGTTTACTTTGCCTTTACCATCAACAGCAATTGCTTCGATGTCAAGCGTGACACCACCAACAGAAGTCCATGCAAGACCATGAGTTAACCCAACTTGTGGCTCTTTGTCTGCTTTATCATCTCTGAAAGGCGGTACGCCAAGCAATTCACGTACTTTGTCTTCATCAACTGTACGGACATCTTTCCAAGCTTCGTCCATATAGTTCTTAGCGGACTTACGTGCTACTTTGGCAATGGTTCTATCTAAATTACGAACGCCTGCTTCACGGGTGTACTCTGTCACCATTTTGCTGATGGCATCATCGGTGAGCTCGAGCTTACTCTCTAATCCATGCTCCTTAATCTGTCGGGGCACACGATAACGCTTAGAAATCTCAATCTTTTCTTCTAAGGTATATCCCGGAATCTGGATAATCTCCATACGGTCAAGCAATGGACCAGGAATACTTGAAAGCGAGTTAGCAGTCGTAATAAACATAACCTTCGAAAGGTCATAAGGAATCTCTAAATAGTGATCTTGGAAAGTATCGTTCTGCTCAGGATCAAGCACTTCTAAGAGTGCTGATGATGGATCACCACGGAAATCCATAGTCATTTTGTCAATTTCATCAAGTAAAAACACAGGATTGACGGTGCCAGCAGTCTTCATACCTTGAATAATGCGACCAGGTAAAGAACCAATATAGGTTCTTCTGTGACCACGAATCTCTGCTTCGTCACGCACGCCACCAAGGCTCATGCGTACGAATTTACGATTCAAACTACGAGCAATTGACTTACCAAGTGATGTCTTACCAACACCAGGTGGACCCGCTAAACACAAAATAGGTGCTTTATAATCAGCATCTTCTACATCTTTAGTGAGCTGTCTAACTGCTAAAAACTCCAAGATACGCTCTTTTGGCTCTTTAAGTGCATAGTGATCTTCATCAAGCACTTGTTCTGTATTGACAATATCAAGAACTTCTTCGTCTTTTTCACTCCAAGGAAGCTCCAAGAGAACATCAAGATAGGTACGAACAACAGTAGCTTCTGGTGAACCACCTGGCATTTTCTCAAGACGGTCAAGCTCTTTAATCGCACGCTTTTCAGCTTCTTCAGACATCCCTTTTTCAAGGATACGCTCTCGTAAATCTTCGCCTTCAGCGACACCGTCATCATTACCAAGCTCTTTTTGGATGGCTTTCATCTGCTCACGCAAGTAATACTCACGCTGATTTGAATCCATCTGCTGCTTGACACGAGCACTAATTTGCTTCTCTGTGTCAAATCGCTCTAAATCACGACTCAAAAAGCCATAAATAAGCTCTAAACGACGACCAACATCCGCCTCTTCAAGCGCTTGCTGCTTGTCTTGAACATCCCATGTGCTGTACTTGGCAATAACATCAGCCAGTGGACCTGGTTCTTTTAAACCACGCAAATTCTCAAGGTGAAATGAATCAAGCCTCAAGCCTTTATTTTGCTGGGCATACTGTTCAAAGGATGACTTCACTTGCTCTACCAGTGCCCGAACATTATCATCACCACGTTGTGTAGCAGCTTCAGAAACTGTTCTAACTTTTGCTCTTAAAATTGAACCTGAGTAATACTGTTCAACAACAGCACGCTCACGACCCTCTACAAGAACTTGTAAGGTGTCATCTGGTAGACGTATAACTTGTTTTACAACACCCATTGTGCCGACTCTAAATAAGTCGTCACCTGTAGGGTCATCAACTCTCGGATCTCTCTGCGCTAAAAGTAGCACACGATTATCCGCACTCTGGGCGTCTTGTAACGCACGCTTTGATTTAGGTCTTCCTACGTCCACATTTTCAAGTGTACGAGGCATGACAACCATGGTGCGTAGTGCAATAACTGGTAATTCCCACTCCATGTGTTCTAGTAAAGCCTATGCAACCTAGTATGACAGTAACTTAGCTAACTCAGCTCACCAAACATACTGTAATATAGATTACAAGTATGCTTAATTTCAGCCTTTACTTGTAAGCTGTGCTACGAACTTAGCCTCATATATTTTCATTAACTATTCAGCTTAGAAAATTCACAAAAATCCGAAATCCGCTGCATACATCTTTACACTAGTTTTTATACAGGTGTTGATTAATCTGTTTTTGATACTTTTCTGATATTCTTTTGACACTGAAATCTTTTAACACTGTGCTCTTCTAACACTGTGCTCTTTTAACACTGAACCGCTCAAGCTAACTCGCTAGTTAGCTATTATCACCATATTACTCGCTTGCAGCACCACACGCTTGCAGCACCACAGTTGCGACGAACCTAAGCACTTCTATACCATTAGCACTTCTTTACCATTTCTCATCAGTCCAGTTCTCCCAAGTGTCCGATTCAAACCCAAAAATGAAACATTTTTAACTAATCAGAAACAATCTGAAAAGTTCCAAATATGATGTTGACAAGGTCCTTTCGCTTTGTGTATCATTTCCAACGCTATTAAGCGAAATATTTAGAAATAACGCTTTCGCAAAATAGGTATGGCGCAGGGCCCGGTGGTGTAGTTGGTTAGCATATCTGCCTGTCACGCAGAAGGTCGCGAGTTCAAGTCTCGTCCGGGTCGCCATTTGGCCAGATAGCTCAGTTGGTAGAGCATACGACTGAAAATCGTAGTGTCGGCGGTTCAATCCCGCCTCTGGCCACCAATCTAAACACCGTCTAGGACAACGTTCTTAGATGGTGTTTTTTATTTTACCGTAACCTGTCACCCCTAAAACCCCCAAAAACACTGTAAACCCCTGTAACACTCAGGGCAAACGCATCAAAATCTAAGAGTATCAATATAGTATGCTTTTAGCTGTCTATGTCTAGGACGCTATTCTTACAATAAGAATCATGGTTGTACTAGGCAGAATATGGACTTAAATGTGAAGGGGACAGGCAGTAAACATCCTTATACTTCTTGATAATTTCGTCTGTGACGCAAAATTTGGTGCGTTTACCCTGCTATAACACTGTAGCTACCACTGTAATCTTTGGAAGCCACCTTCAAAAATTCTCACATCTCATTAAAGACATAGAAACATTAGCAATTAGCAACATTACGTTGAAGCATAAACCGTCTTCAACTTTGCTAGTACAGCCATTTAAGAGTTATACCGAAGTGAATCATAAATGTCATAATCACAAACATATCGAAGCGTTGTAACTTGTGTGCCCTTCGGTTCTGATGACAACTTTTTCTGCTAATGGATTATGACTTTCTTCTTTCAGTTTAGTATTAGATGCTACATTCAGAAATATCTAAGTGAGCAGATAAGTTATAGAAGAATGGCTTCAAAACTCCCATAGTCATGTAGTGTATTTATAGTCATGTAGTGTATTTGTAGTGTTTATCTCTTAGAATGCTATATCAGCGTTTCCCCGAAATAACTATACACACTGAATAACTATACAGACTCAGTGGCTTTATTCCTACTCGCTACAAAGCTCGCCGATTAACTGCTGTCGCAGTTAATCGTAGAATTGCTTTATCTTTTAGTCCTTAAAATATACTGCTGTCAAAATCAACTTGCTCAATAGGCTTTTTACATAACTTTGCAGATACATTCCCTTGTGAAAACAATGGGGCATCTATTAGCAAAATATCTGTCAAATACGTCGCATCTTGTTGAGGAAGTTCATAAAAGTACTTACCGTTATTTCGGAGTCTTTCATCACGGTTAATGACTTCAACATACCTGCTTCCATCGGCATAAATATACATGAGTTTAAAATTCGTAACAGAAAGGTCATCAAACTGTAGTTGCGTATAATAACTGTTACCTTTGATCTCAGTATTTTGATTCTTGAGAAGATGTAAATAAGCCTGTTCGCCTTGGCTGGATACTTGAAGTACCTGCAGTGCTTGAGGTGCTTGAGGTGCTTGAACATACACATTGCCACTTCTAGTTCCTGAACCACTTCTAGCTTCTGAAGTAGGAAACGGTCTATCTACCCTATCTAAACTATCTAACAGGGCAATATCTCTTACAGTCTGAGGAATGACCACTAAATTTCCAGCACACGAACCATAGAGTGTTGGGATAACTTCTTTATACGCTCTAGGATTATTCAATTCGTTAAGTAACCAAAAAGGCGCTTCCCATATGGCTATCTGAGGATAGTCTTCTTCTAAGTTCAAGAAGTAACTTAACAGTGATTGCCACACACCACCTGCAATGATTGAATGATTAATTACATCTACATCTAATTCAAAACTTAAAAAATCATCAAAATCTACACTTCCACTATAGCTTGTCCCCCACAGTGGAATTGATAAACTATCAGCATCGCTGAGCATAGTACTATTTGGATTCGTGACACGATATATTTTTTGTAGGTCTGTTGATATCTCTAAAGGACCACACATTGCCGTTACATAACCTAAGATATCGGATTGTCTTTCTCTACGTTCGGTTAATTCAATGTTATAAAGATCTGTAGTTGACGCCATGCTTTGAAATGAATCTAGTTCAGTAATGACTTCACTTACCGCTTTTGCAACTAACGCAGCCCCATTTGAATTCCAATGGGTATCTTTTTGAAATGTATAATCGACATCTGCTTTCCTGTTTAAATGTATATAATCAAGAAGATGCTCAGTTTCTAAACCTGAACGCTGCAACATGTCTATTGTTTTTGTATAAGCCTCACTAGCTTGTTGATAGTCGAAGTAATATGAGACATCCCCACCAGATTTACCCCCACCAAATTTACCCCCACCAAACGTACCACTATCTGGTTTTTCACTACTCAATTTTTCACTATGAATTGTTGCTCTAGACGGTACATTGACAAATACAACCTCAACACCCAAGAAATCAAAGGTTTCTATTAACTCTTGCAGTCTATTTGTGCTTTCTATTTTGACAGAAACGGCAAGGTTTGGGATTGCGAATAGCCAATTATCTTGACCTTGAAACACCACGTTTTTAACTTCGTCACAAATATCGACATTCGCAACACTGGCATTAGCAACATTAACACTAGCGTTTGTCTTCCCCTGAGCCATACTGACATGAACTATAAACAGTAATACCATTACTGATATGTGATATAAACATTTCTTAATCAACATGCAGCAAGCAGTATAACTTTAACGCAACAAGGAAATGTTTAAGAGATTCTCATTATCTTTCAATGATTTCTTAGTCTAATTTTAATTAATTGACTCATGCAAGTCATTGACTTTATCAGCATCATTTCAAAGCTTGATAGACACACAACCTAGTGATGCCGAGTCCGACAATATCACTAATTAAGTAACCAGCTAAAAGCGGAATGTGCCTGAGCACATTCCGCTTCATAGTTAGATTTTTAAAATCAGAACAGCTTACGATAGCGTTTCCACAATTAACTGACTTAGGTCAGTTAATCGGCGATGTAGATGTCTGTGAAAACCACACAGTGCGAGTCGGAACGAACTCATTTAGCATAGGTCAATATAGCATAGGTCAATATTACGTGGAAACACTAGAATTAATGAATTAAGCAGAATTGGTATGACAGTCTGATTAAGACGCCAAAAAAGCGGTTGTGATGGACATCCATCACAACCGCTTAAACTTAATTCAGCTTCAAGTTATTTAATTTCTAACTAGGCTACAATTTCTATAGGTCGCATTTCCTTCAGTATAGAAACTCACAGCCACGTACGCTGTATTGCTTGGTGTTGTCAGCGATACACTTTGTGTTGTCGCTGAAGTTGTGATTGGTGTAAAGTTCTGTGAAATACTCTGCCAATTACTATCCAAAGCACTGAGAATGAGCGTACTCCAAACAGGGCTTGTCGTATTACCATTACACGATAGTGTATAGCTACCACCTGCAGTAGCAGGAGCAGTTTGGAAAACACATGCACCTGTAGACAGATTCAAGTTACCACCACTGATTGAGAAGTTATTTGGGTCTGCACAGTTATTCCAACCACCTTGAGTATCAAAACTTGCATTCTGCAAGAGGTTACCTGATGTTGGTGGATCAGGATTAGGTGGTGGGCTCGAGCCCACACTAAGCGTACAACCACTATAATTCGCTGCCCCTTCACTATAGAAGGTAACACCTACATAAGCTGCATTACTTGGTGCAGTCAGTGACGAACTAGTATTACCATTTGAAGGCGTAATATTCTTGATATCTTGACTGATTGCTTGAAAGCTACTATTGAGCATACTCAAGGTCACACTGTTCCAAGCTGAACCAGTATTGCTCCCAGAGCAAGCAAGGCTATAGCTTGTACCAGGTGTTGCAGCTATTGTTTGATACACACATGCACCAGTATTAACATTTAACCTGCTACCACTGATGCTATAACTAGCACTGTTACCACAATTTAACCAACCTGCAGTACCATCAAAACCACCATTAACCAAGCTATTGTCACCTGTTGGTGGCGGTGGTGGTGGGTCTGGGTCTGGATCAGGCGGTGGCGTACCAGACGTTACCAAGCTACAGTTACTGTAGTTTGCTGTTCCCTCACTGTAAAAAGTCACCGCAGCATAGGTTGTACCCGCTGGTGCTTGGAGAGAAGCATTCAGTGCTGCAAAACTTGTGTTGGTATTTGAAACAGAATCTTGCGTGATTGGACTCCAACTGCTGTTTAGCATACTTAAAGTCATGCTATTAAAGCTCGAGCCTACCCGACGACCATTACAGCTCAAACTATAGGTTGTTCCTGGTGTAGCAGCAACTGCCTGATACACACAAGCACCATTTGACAGATTGAGATTACCACCACTAATAGTAAAGCTACTGCTATTACCACAGTTTAACCAACTACTCGAAGTATCAAAACTTGGATTCTGTAAAAGATTACCTGTTGTAGGTGGATCTGGATCAGGATCTGGGTCAGGCGGTGGCGGGGTTGTACCAGTATTTACACGAATTGTTGGTCCTGATGAGTGCCACAGATTGTCACCTTCAGACGATAAGTGACGCATGTGCGATACATACCAAAAAACAATATCTGCACCATTGATATTTTCACCGTTGTTAAAGCGGTTACCAATTTCACCTCTAGCGCCACCAGTCCAGCGACCAACTTCAGCACTATTATAGGCTCTAACAGCAACATCCGTATTTGAAAAGCTATCACGTACGCCATCATCAGCACTTGAAACTACAGTGACACTATCACCTGTTTGCGTATCTTTAATATCCCAAGTTTGAGATGCACCACGTACATCATTAAATTCTGTAGTGCGAAGGCTCGTACCATTTACTAAGACTTGATCATTGCTTGAATCACCAATGTCAAAATCAAAAAGCCAGTGTGAATGGTGACTATGATCAACTCTACATTGCAAACCACGACTATACATTCTAGTTTCAATTGTGTCTTCACCAAAGTAGTAAACTTGATACATTTGATATTCACCAATTTGTGAATTTCCACCAAGCTCTAATTTTTCTTCACCATCTTGGAAAAAAGTACGCTGACAAACCCGTTGACCATTACACTCGGCACTAGGTGTGCCTGGATCATTTGCACTAATCGTACCTGCACGGAATGTACCTGAACTAAGAATATCTGCATATGGACCACAAACATCATTATCATATTCTACACGCACAACTGGGAAACTAGCCTTATCTAGAATCTTTTTGCCATTGTGACGAACATTTTGCAACACGATACCTGAAGAATCTGTACCAATACCCCAGTCAAACTGCCAATTGTTCCATGTCACCGAGCCTTGTGCAAAAGCACTGCCAAGTAGACCACTGAGACTTACTAATAAGACAATCAAAGAAATTTTCTTAAGTATTTTTGACATCTTACTCTCCCTCATATCCTTTGATTGGACCACTCTCAACCACTTGGCTGTTTGTTAAATCAACCCATGCAGCATAGTCTGGTAAAGAACCATTGCCCTGACCTACAGTGACGTAAATCATGCGAACATTGTGGAAGGATTTCTCTGCATCTCTTCTTGGAAAAGTGAGCATGGCATGTGCATTGAGCGTTGCAGCATCAGCAAATCCTTGATCTACAAGTGCAGCTCGAGCTAAGGTTTTAGCTCTTCTAATATCTTCAGCACCTTCTGGGAATTGATAATCATCCGCAGCAAATACTTCATGACGCACACTGTTGTCCTGCTTTATTGACGCAACTACTGTGACATTATTGCTGTAACTAAAAAATATTACTTCAGGACGTAAGTTACCGCCCTTATCTCTAGCAATATTTGTGTCAAGTAATGTGTAGTCATTACCTAAAGCAGCAATCACATCTACATTACTCATAACAGCAGCTTCAATCTCTGCATCTTGCATATTTCGCAAGCTTTGAGGCGCAAAGTTACCTGCTACTATGCCAATTTTTTCCATACTGGCTGGTTGAGGCGGCCAAGTTCCGAAAGAACCTGAAGCGTTTACTTGCGTACCATCATGTTGACCATGACTATGACCATCTGTCGTTGAGGTTCTTTGACAGGCAACAAAAATAAATACGCAACTGGCTATAACTAGCCAAAGTTTTAATTGCTTCATTGTCATCTCCTAATAGATTTTGTTTAGAATCTAGCTACCTAAGATATAAGCAAGATAAAATCTGCAATGTATTCATTACTTACGAATTAACTATTGGTTACTAGACTATTTCCAACATAACTATTATGGGAGCTTAAAGGTACTTTATTTAGGAGAAAATCATAAGGAAGGCATTTAGACGACTCTCATTAGCAAAGAATTAAAACCAATCCATAAGAATCAAAAAATATGCACTTACCGGTTCTTGGCTTAAAATTCTTGATTTCAAATTCCTAATCTCACGCCACGCCTACACACAAGCACAAGTAACCCACAACAATAACTATGGAAATAACTATAGGAACAACTATAGGAATAGCTATAGAAATAACTATGGACCTATGAAAAAAATTGTATGGGCTGTTTATATCAACTTAGTTTGAAATGACCTAAGACCTCTTCAACAATCACTTCAGGCTTTTGTTTTATAGAAATACGCAGTACGCCTTTTTCTTCTGGTTCTTCAAGTACATCAAATTGACTCTTCAACATATCAGCTTTCATATAATGTCCTTGGCGCTCTTGCATTCTCTTCCAAATCGTATCAAAGTCCCCATATAAGTAAACTGTTGCCAAGCCTTCTTGGCGAAGTATAGACCTATAACTTTCTTTTAATGCCGAGCAAGCTAGCGTACTTGGCTTGCCACTTTTTATGTTATCTTTTATAAGGTCCCGTAGTATTTCTAACCAAGGTAAACGGTCAGTATCATTAAGTGGTGTTCCTGACGCCATTTTGTCTAC
>CALGZD010000263.1 GCA_937934635.1 uncultured Deinococcales bacterium | reverse complement strand
TCTTTTTCAATGATGAGTTCGAGTGCTCTTGGTAATTCAACTGTTAGAACGTCATCGTCTTTTTTGAGCGAAGCAAAGGTGCTGGCGTGTTTTACATAAGGTCCAAAACGACCGATGCTAGCTTGAATCGCTTTACCTGTTTCAGGGTGGATACCAAGTTCTCTTGGCATACTGAGTAAGCCTATAGCTACCTCTTCAGTGACTTCTTCAAGTGTCATGCCTTTAGGTAAAGACATACGCTTAGGTTTTTCGCTATCGCCAAGTTGTACGTATGGACCATATGGACCTTGGCGTAAGAGCATTTTTTCACCGTCAGGGTGGATGCCAAGTTCTTTGCCGTCGGTTGCGCCTTCTTCTAGGGCGCACTCGAGCATTTCTCTATCAATGTCAGCAGGGGCAATGTCATAAGGCAGATTGCCACGTTCAATGTCGGGCTCACCATCTTCGTTCAGCCTGTCATTGATACGTTCTGCATATGGACCATAGCGCCCAACCCGAATGGTGATGTCTCCCCATTTATCATCAGTGATGGTAGACATTTCTCTTGGGTCGAGTGCTTCTGTGCCAATATCAATGAGTTGTGTGATGCCATTAGCACCTTTATAAAATTGTTCTAGATAAGGTCTGCCTTCGGCGTCGCCTGTGGCAATGTCATCAAGAACATTTTCCATGTTCGCGGTAAAACTAACATCAACAAGTCTATCAAACTGCTTTTCCATGACATTGTTAGTGGCAAAGGCTGTAAAGCTTGGCACAAGTGCAGAACCTTGTTTACGGACATAGCCACGTTTGATGATGGTGTCGATGATACTTGCATAAGTACTTGGGCGACCAATGCCTTCTTGTTCTAGTAGCTTTACCAGTGAAGCTTCTGTATAACGTGCAGGAGGTTTTGTTTCGTGACCTAAGGTTTCAAGTGCATGACAGTCAAGCACTTGCCCTTCAGTTAGTTCTGGAAGTGGTTGCTCTTGATCATCCAATGCACTGTCAGGGTCATCGCTACCTTCAACATAAGCTCTAAAAAAGCCTGGGAAGTCAATCGTTTTGCCAGAGGCTCTAAAGGTAGCAACATCTGTATTACCTGCTTCAATGGTCGCAGTGACAAAGGTAAGACGTGCTTCAGCCATCTGAGTCGCTACAGTGCGTTTCCAGATGAGGTCATAGACTTTTGCTTCAGCATCTCGTAAACCAAGCTCCTGAAAGGTTTTCATTTCTGTACCTGCAGGGCGAATGGCTTCGTGTGCTTCTTGAGCATTTTTTGATTTGCCCTTGAACTGTCTTGGTTCTGCGCTCAAGTATTCATTGCCATAGCGGTTCTCAACAGCTTTACGACTTGCATCAATTGCCTCTGTAGACAAGTTGGTTGAGTCTGTACGCATGTAGGTGATGAAACCGTTTTCGTACAAGCTTTGGGCGGTGCGCATCGTGTCTTTGGCTGTCATACCTAGCTTACGGCTAGATTCTTGCTGTAACGTTGAAGTTGTAAATGGAGCAGAGGGTGAACGCTTAGCTTGTCGCTCCTCAATTTTTTTGACTTGCCAGCGTTCTGCCTTGAGTTTTTCAGTTAATGATCTAGCTTGTGCTTCTGGAAGCATAAGAACATCTTTGCCTTCCACAAGCTTTGCTTTTAGCTTACCTGTGTCAGGATCAAAGTCTTTACCTGTTGCTAGACGAATATCATTCAAGCGAGTCATAGTCGCTTCGAAATTTTTAGGGTCAGCTGACTTGCTAAGGGTAGATTTCAAATCCCAGTAGCTTGCAGACATGAAGGCAAGACGCTCACGTTCACGTAATACGAGTAAGCGAACAGCTACACTCTGTACACGACCAGCAGAAAGCTTTGGTGCAACCTTTTTCCAAAGGAGTGGTGAGATGCTATAACCAACCAGTCTGTCGAGCATACGGCGTGTTTCTTGGGCATCAACCAAATCAGTGTCGATATCACGAGTTTTGTTGAGTGCTTCATTGATTGCCATTTCGGTAATCTCATGAAATACCATGCGTTTTACAGGCACATTTGGTTGTAAGACTTCAAGTAAATGCCAGCCAATTGATTCACCTTCACGGTCTTCGTCAGTTGCAATGAAGAGGCTATCAGCATCTTTGAGGGCAGCTTTGAGTTGGCTAACGACTTTTTTCTTACTTGGAGGAATGATATAGAGCGGTTCAAAGTTCTGATCTACATTGATACCAATGCGTGACCAAGCTTGATCTTTGAACTCTTTAGGGATCTGTTCAGCCTTGGCGGGTAAGTCTCTGACATGCCCCATGCTAGCCTCAACTTGATAGTTGTTGGGCAGGTATTTTCTAATTGTTTTTGCTTTTGTGGGAGATTCTACAATTACCAAATGTTTCACGTGTTAGGTCAATTCCTTTTAAATATATTCTATAAACATCTTAAGTTTGCGTTGAGTGTTACCATATAGACTGTTATAGCCCACTGTCAAGTCAATTGTTAACTTTGCATGAATTCCTAGTAGCAAGTTTTTAAAGAGAAACTGTGCTTTAACACAGCAGACATCCAGTATTTTGAGCTATTTCTGATAGTCTTATCTGACATCAGCACCATTAATATAGTATCGCTATGACACGATTCATAGTTTGGGTTTTGTGTTTTACACTCCGCTATGAAGTTTTGAGTGTCATTTAAGTGTCATTTGAGTGTTAAAGGAAGTGCAAAAAAGTAAGAGACCCTCAATGAGTAAAGGGTCTCTATTTTTGGGAAAT
>CALGZD010000262.1 GCA_937934635.1 uncultured Deinococcales bacterium | reverse complement strand
ACCGCTTTACCGAGAATCAATTCGGATTTTTGAAAAGAGTCTGGGTGAACAACATCCAAATACACAAACTGTAAAAGAAAATTTTAAAAGCTTTTTGGATTCAAAAAAGTCTTGAATTTAAAATTGGTAGAAGTAAACTTATCTTAAGCAGCAGCAGCAATATCCTTATCCCGATAAATACTAATATGATAACTCGCCATATTTCGAGCATATTCATCAGGATGTTTTTGGCTCGCCCATCTCAAAAGCTGCCGTGCAGCAGGACCACGCTCTGAAAGCGCTTTGGCAGTTGCAAAGCGCATCCACCAACTTTCATGGTCAAGATACTTCATAAGTGCTTGCTCGACCCCACCACAACTTAAACCTACACATGCATTGGCAGCCTGTACTTGGATGAACCACTTTTCATCTTCTAAACAGTCCAGTACTAGCTGTGACGCTTCGGGCGGTACATGGTTGAGCTGCGCCAGCGCACGTAATGCACCTGCTTTGATTTCAGGATTGTAGCTTTTGAGCCAAGGTATGCACCAATCGGCAAGGTCTGGATTGTTTGAATGACCGATACTTCTAAAGGCTGCGTCAATCATTTTTTCAGGAATGTTTGGTTCACTGCGGATGAAATGGTCAAGAAGCACAACACTGCGACTTTCAAGTAGGTTGAAAACCTTTTCCAAGACACCACTGCTCAGGTCGAACTTGCGAATAATTGGATAGAAGATATTAATCAGTTGTTCGTCGTTCACATCTACTCTGCCGTAGGTTCTGGCAAGTGCAAAGAGGGCATGATTACGGAGTTCTTTATTGGGATGGTTGATTTCGTTTAAAAGGATTGGTGTAGCATCTTTATGCCTGAGCATGGCTAAGCGGTCAAGCGCTTGAATATGTACTTCAGGCAGACGACTGGTTTGTAGCTTTTGGAAGTCGTGTTGCATAAAGCCATAGTTGACATAGAGTTGAGCAAACTTGTTTGATGTTTCGCCTTTGAGGGTTTCACGCATGGTAAGTAGCGCTTCTGCTGCGATAGGGTCGTGTTTTTGGACGATATCTGCCCTTAAACTATTATCATCACTATGGAAAATGCGACTCCAGCGCTCGGTCCAGAGTGCTAACTGTTTTTGTTTTTCGGTATCAGAACTATGTGTTTTGTTATGAATCAGTACTTGAAAGAGTGTAATTACAATGATGGAAAATAGGATTGCAATGAGGCATAGGGTGACTAAGACGTAGCTCGAGCCAAACAAACTAGTCCCAAAAATATCCGTGAGCAACTCAGCACTCATAATTAAAAAGCCAATACAAATAAATACAGTAGTGACTAAAAAGAGTGAGAGAAACTTATCAAGTCCAATTTTGTACCACATGCTTTTACCTTATAATTCTATTCTATATATCTTAAGTAAAGTTCTTAATGTGTTGACTAACTCGCAATATAAGTTCTTGCGGGTTAACAGGTTTTGTTAAGTAATCCTGTGCGCCTAAACTCAAGCCACGCTTGATGTTTTCACTTTGTTTAAGCCCAGAAACTATAATGACAGGCTTTCTAGAAAAGCTACGGATACGCCGTAAAATCTCGAAACCAGATCCACCAGGCAAATTTAAATCAAGCAAAAATAAATCTGCTAATTCAAAGTGAGTATCTATAAAGTCTCTGGCTTGTGGTGCATCAGCAATTTGAATAGTTTTGTAGCCTTGCCTTTCAAGGATACTTTTTTCCAAAAAAGCAATGCTAGCATTGTCTTCAATAATTGCTATCGTTTTTGAAGAGGTTGGTTCTAGATAGTTGACATCAAAATAACTAGTGTTATGACTTTGGGTAGGCGATACCATTTCACTATCTTGTGTTTTGCGATTTTGTATTGGTTCATGTTTCTGTACGAAAGTTTTTGATTGTTTGACTTCGGGTACAGTTTCCTTGTGTTTAGGATTCGGCGCAAAAGTAGTGATATTTGAAGACTGAATTTCGGTTATTGATTTATTTAGAGATGGGCTAGCATCTTGGTTTACTAAAGGCATTGAGCTTGTTGGAACTGTTGTTTGGTTTACAACTTGTTTGATTGTACGGGGCATAGTGGCAACTGCAACATTTCCTTGTTCCGATTGTAGTGTATGTGGACTTTCGTAGTTTTGATGTACGGGAATTTGAAATTGCCCATTAGTAGTCTTAATGTCTATATCTTGTTCAGGAAAACTTAAATCTTTTGAAGCTTTTAAGAGCTTGGCAACATGGCTTATCAGGTGTGTTGGCTGTTGTGAGTGACGCACGATTTTGTCCATCAGTGTTTTTGTTTCGATATCGATATCATCAACATCTGTTTTTTCTGAAACTAAAAGCAGAATCTTGATTTTTGCTAGCCTTGAGTTTTTACGTATGGCTTGGGAAAGTTTTAAAACAGTTGTATTTCCAAGACTTTGACCTAAAATACCTAAAACTATCAGTGTAGGTGTGTGTTCTTTTAAATAAGCAACGATTTGTTTACCATTTTGCGTAAAGCTCAAGTCAAACTGTTCAAAATAGTCAGAGAGACAAGGGTAGTAATTATAGGCATCTTTGCCTGCAACTAGTATTTTTTTCTTGTGTTTTTCCTTAACATTTACAATAGCATTCACAATTGCCCAGTCCCCGTAAGTCGTCATATTGGGCAGCAAGAATGTTTACGAAATGACAATATCTTGTTTCTTTTTATCATTTCGCATTCTGTGTAGCCACATATATATATTGAGTGCATCTGCGTTTTTTGTAGTAACTTTTTGTTTTAGTGCAGAAACATCTCTGAGATAGCTATAGTATGTAGGTATAACGTTATAGAAGCGTTAAGGTATTTTAATTTTTCTAATATGAAATTGAAACGAAAGCTCTTCCACGATTAACTGACCTAATACCAATTCCGCTTAAATCCGTTGTAAAGTCTAAATGTGTTTAATAGCAGTGAATCGGCGAGCTTCGTAACGAGTAAGAATTAACTCACTTAGTGTGTACAGTTGTTATGTGGAAACGCTGTAATTAGCGGAATATAGTTGAGCACCTGTACCTATATTTTCGGACACGGCATCAGTCAGTTAATCGGCGAGCTTCGTAACGAGTAGGAACGAACTTACTTAGCATGGGTCAATATTACGTGGAAACGCTATTATGATTCACTTCGGTATAATACCGAAGTGAATCATAAATGTCATAATCACAAACATATCAAAGCGTTGTAACTTGTGTGCCCTTCGGTTCTGATGACAACTTTTTCTGCTAATGGATTATGACTTTCTTCTTTCAGTTTAGTATAACACTCTAAACTGAAAGTCTAGATTAGAGCTTTCTTAAGCATATTTTGTCTACAAAATGCTGATTACCTTTTTTCAAAATAAGCTTGGCACGCTCACGTGATGGCAGGATGTTCTTCTTTAAGTTTTTCAGGTTGATGTCTTGCCAAATATTGCTTGCGGTTTCGATGGCTTCTTCGTCACTGAGATTTGCGAAACGTTGAAAGTAAGAATCTGAATTTTTAAAGACGGTATCTCGCAAGGTTAGAAAGCGGTTGACGTACCACGATTCTAGATGCTCAGTATCAGCGTCTAAATAGATAGAAAAGTCAAAAAAATCAGATACAAAAACTGAAGATTTACGTTTTTTGCCAGTTTGCAAAACGTTTAAGCCTTCAAGAATCAAAATATCAGCATCTTCAACAACCTGAACTTCACCTGGCACAATGTCATAGCTTGTGTGTGAATAAACAGGTGCTTCCACTCGCCGAACACCTGACTTAATATCCATGACAAACTGTAGTAAGCGCTTCCCGTCATAGCTTTCAGGGAAACCTTTTCGGTTCATGATGTTTTTGCTTTTGAGCTTTGCATTAGGATAAAGAAAGCCATCTGTTGTAACAAGCGCAACATTTGGGTGTTTTGGCCAGCGAGAAAGTAGGGCTTGCAAAATTCTGGCAGTAGTGCTTTTGCCAACCGCTACACTACCTGCAATGCCAATAATGTAAGGCGTTTTGCTTGGTGCTGTGCCCAAAAACTCATCTTCAACATTATCTAGATTTTGCATAGATGCAACATAGAGATTGAGTAGACGAGAGAGTGGTAGGTATATTTCCTCTACTTCTTTTAAAGACACGTTGTCATTTAAGCTTCGTAGGTTGCTAAGGTCTTCTTCGGTCAGGGTTAGTGGGGTATTTGCACGTAATGCTGCCCATTCATCGCGCAAGAAGTGATGATAGATGTTTTTCACAAGCAGTTTTTAGTATAGCGGATAAGTGTTGACTATAAGTTTCATAATGTCCTTAAGTTCCGTAATGCCCTTAAGTTCCGTAGTGCTCTTAAGTTCCGTAGTGCCCTTAAGTTCCATAAAGCTCTGAAGTTCCATAATGTTTTTGCAACAGGAACATCATGAGAATAAGCACCTATAAAAAGTTAATCTTCTATCACAAAATAAAACGTTACTGAAGAACATGAAAAAGATATAGTAAAGCGCTTAAAATGTTAATTAATTTTTAAAATTATTAGCCTTAGGAGGAGGTTTTCGAATGGAGAGAAGGTTTCGCACCTTAAAGTTTTGGGGGGTAGGAGCTGTCATTACACTGTTGACAGTATGTATCGGAATGTTTGCTACGGCGCAAGTGTATGCGCCTTATAATCAGGAAACACAAGCTATTAGACAATCTATGACCTTAAGTAACGCATCTGCTAATACATCTGCTGATACAGGTGTTGGGTCTGGGCTGGCGTCTGGGCTGGTGTCTGGGCTGGCGTCTGGTTTGATGTCATGGGAAGTTGCCCAGCAAAAAGTCGAACTTGCCCGACAAAGTACCTATGCTACAGGTTTGCCACCTACGGTTGATCAACCAGCTTGGCGGGAAGCGCTGGCGCAGATTGTGCAATTTAATCAGGCAAACCCTTTAGATTTAGATGTTTTGTACATTGCAACGACAAGCTATAACGAAGTTGGTTGGGATTATATGGCTTGGGAATATGGTCGTGCTTATCGTGAAGCAGGGGGTGTTTTGGATGACTACCTAGTTGAATTACTCACCAATGTTGGCAATGACTTAGGCTATTCCTACTATGAATCTGGCAATATTGATTTTGCGTTTTCGTATTACGAAGCTGTTAGTCAGCTAAATCCTTCGGATTGGGTGTCAGTTCAAGAAATTGGTCATATTTACAGCGAGATTGGCTTTCCTGAAGAGGCTGCTGCTTATTGGGAAGAAGCCCAATTTAGAGGTTCAGAGCAAGCTCAATACTTTTTGCAACGTTCACAGCTCGAGCTGCTTGTTGGTCCCGATGCAAGTTTTGCTTACTATCATGGTTTAGAACATTATGAAGAAGGAAGTTTGCTTGAAGCAAAAGATGCTTTTGCCATTGCTGTGACATCTGCTCCAGAGTTTGCCGAGGCATGGCGCTGGTTAGCACGTACATTACTTGAAAGTTGTATTTCTCAAGATGCTTTGTGGGCTTGGCAAAACTACGCTGCACTTGCACCATACGATAGATCAGCAGCCTACTTTGTAGATGTTGCTGAAGAACACAGTATGTGGGGCTGTGATGCAGGTCAGGCCTATATTGATGGGCTGAGCTTTTATGAAGATGGACTAGTCGAGGATGCCAATCAATACTTTGTCTATGCAGCGTCATTGAATAGCAACTATTTGGAAGCGCATCGTTGGGCAGCTATTACCTCTCAAGAACTTGGGTATAGTAATGTGGCGCTTGAGTACTGGTACGTAGTGCAGCAACTTACACCATATGATGAGACGGTTGCTTACTTTGTCGGTGTACTTGAGGGTAGGATTGATCCTGAACGATAAACTAGAGGGCAAGTAGAGATAAACAGAGATAGTATAAAGACGACCACATGCATTTTTGCATGTGGTTTGGGTGCGTTTTAGTTTTGGATGTTAAGTGGAATATTACATGTAAGGTATTTCTTACAGCGTTTCTACGAAATAACTGTACACACTGAGTGGCTTTATTCTTACTCGTTACGAAGCTCGCCGATTAACTGCGACAGCAGTTAATCGTGGAATTGCTTTTATAAACAACGCACCTTGCAGTTTTCGTACTTCGTTTGAAAACATGCTTACTCTTGTTGCAGCATCCAATTAGTGGATGCTGCTTGTGTTTTTTAGTGCTTACAATTTGAGCTGTAATGAAGTAAACTAGGGCTAATGAAACAAGAAAAACCAGTTGCTTTGGTGACGGGTGCTGGCGGTGGTATAGGCAGTGCTATTGTTGCTAAATTTGTTCGTCATGGCTATGATGTGGCGCTTGCGGATTTACCAGATT
>CALGZD010000261.1 GCA_937934635.1 uncultured Deinococcales bacterium | reverse complement strand
TCTTGAGAAGCAGTGACTACGCAAGGCTTACTAAAACTGTCTTCAAGTTTTAGATTAGGAATCATCGTATACAAAGCTTCTTGCAATAATTCAGCCTCTCTTACACTCCCACTTTCTCTAAACCAATCATTCAATGCGTCTTGATTCGTCGGTGAAATCAGTTCTCGCATACGACCACCTATCTTGAGATAGGTATTGCCGTCTGGGTAAACAATCGGTGGCAAAGCATATATACCGTCGAGTTCTTCGACCTCTAAACCTTCATAAAAGATGATTGATGGCATCTGACTCAACCTCTGCGCTTCGTCTTTTGAAAGACGACCTAAAAAGATGGTGCGAGGCTTGAGAATTAAATCAAGCTTAGTGTCAAAAGAATCTTTCAGAAGAAATTCTGAATATGCCCCTGCTGCCACTAAGACACGATTAGCCTGATAGCTTTCACCACCTTTAGTGGTCACCTTCACCTTGTTATTTTTAACTTCGATATGATGTGCAACATCAGCAATATGTACTAAGCTATGTTGTTTAGCTACTTCAAGCTGTGCGGAAACGAGTGAGCGTGGATTGATGTAACCTGCTGGTGCATATTCATGCAACACGTGTTTGTCTTCAGGGAAGTCTAAAAATGGAAAAGTTTTTTTAGCTTCTTTGGCGTCAAAACTTTCGAAATTTGCACCTAAGGTGTCACCAACATCACTAGTTTTTGAAGAACGTGTTTGCTCGCCAGCATTACCGATGTTAAGGCAGCCTACGGGATGGTGAAACTTGATGTTTGAGGCTTGCTCGAGCCCGCCATAAACATCAATCGAACGCTTCGCCCATGTACCCCACTCAAGGTCAGCATCTAAAACCCTCGTAATCCGCCCTTGGTCATAATGACTCGCAAATACCCCATCATGCCTAGACCAATTATCCCAACTGACAGGTTCATCAGGACCAATCAATGCAACTCTATCTGCCTCATATGTTAAATAACGAGCTGCTGCTGAAGCTATCAAACCTTTACCAATTACGATGTAATCATACATTTGCTTTATTGTTGCTTAAATTAACCCGCAATAGCAACTATTGCCCTAAAATACCTATCAGGAGGAAACCCTAATGAGCCTATTAAAGCTTTCAAAATACAGTTTGATTCTCGCTATCACTGCAATACTCTTAACATCTTGCTTACCCAACATTCTTGATAATGGCAGCTATGAAATGCCTATCCAAGAAATTAGCAACCCCCGCATACTTGATTTAGTGACAAGCGTAGATGTAACAGTCATTAACCGTGGATGTGCACCTCAAGTACTTGTAGGTGCAGATGTAGACAGAACTGGTAATACCATAAAAGTTGCCATCAACTATAAAGATGAAGAAGGTGTAGCAACCTGTGCGACCTTTGAGGAAGTTCATACAGTCAATCTAGGTACTTTATCTTCAGGCACATATTTAGTACAAGCAAAGGGTCAAGAACAGCCTTCCCTCACTATTGAAGTCCCCTAAACCTAGAAATAGCATCTAAAAATTAGGTATGCTATTGCATACAGATGAGCTTAAAAGAAACAGAAGCACTACTATCGTCTTTTTCAACTAATTCTGAAATCTCAGAACGTAAGTTAAAGCATGTCGAAGCATGTCTTGAATACCCCGTTGAATATTCAACGAGAACGACAGGTTTTGAGGCTTATGACTTGCCCTACCACAGTCTGCCAAACAGCAACATGCGAGAGGTAGACACCACATGCTTCTTTTTAGGTAAAGCACTCCAAGCGCCTATTTTGATTGGTGCTATGACAGGGGGTTCAGAGCTATCTGCCACAATCAACAAAAACTTAGCGATTGCTGCTGAAACCGTTGGTGTAGGTTTGATGCTTGGATCACAACGTGTCATGTTAGCAGACCAGTCTGCTGTAGCTAGTTTCCAGATTCGATCTTACGCTCCAAAAAGCCTTATTATTGGCAACCTTGGTGTAGCACAGCTTAACAAAGGTTATGACGAAAAGGATGTTTTGCGAGCGATTGAGCTCATTGACGCAGATGGTCTAGCCTTCCATAGCAATCCCTTACAAGAAGCCTTACAAAACAACGGCGATTTAGATTTTCGTTCGCTCACCAAAAAACTTGCGGACATCATTAAACATGTGCCTTACCCATTGCTTCTTAAAGAAGTTGGTCACGGACTTAGTCAAGAAGTTGTAGCTTTAGTGAAAGACCTTGGCTTTGCTGCTTTAGACGTCGCAGGAGCTGGTGGCACATCTTGGGCAAAAGTTGAAGATTTTGTTTACTATGGTGAAGTTCAAAACCACGACTTGGTTGAATGGGGTATCCCAACCGCTAAAGCACTTGTAGATGCTAAAAAAATTGTTCCGCACACACCTCTCATTGCCTCTGGCGGAATCCGCACTGGCTTAGAAGCCGCAAAAGCACTTGCATTAGGCGCATCTACTGTAGCAATTGCAAAACCACTTTTGAAACCTGCGACTGAATCACCAGAAGCAGTGATTTACTACCTTCGCAACTTCATTTGGCAGCTCAAAGTTGCGATGCACTGTTCGGCTTGTAGGAACATTCGTGAGTTACAAAGTAGCTCTATAGAATTACGATAAAAAACACAGGCATTCTGTATCAGTATTCTGACACTTCTTAAAAAACACCAACTCACATAAAATACCCAGCAACAGTTATTTGGAAATACTAAATTTTATTGCTCAAAATAAAAGCCTGTTCAGTATTTCATTTAAATTTATACGGCTTTAAATTGATACAGCTTTAAATTGATACAGCGTTTCCATAAAATAACTGTACACACTGAACTGTACACACTGAGCGGCTTTATTCTTACTCGCACTGTGTGGTTTTCACAGACATCTCGCACTGTGTGGTTTTCACAGACATCTGCATCGCCGATTAATTGCTGTTGCGGTTAATCGTGAAATTGCTTATACATATCAATATAGTAATTTAGAAAGTAGGACTCCCAATGGCAAATACAAGTGACAAGTTCCGCTCTGAAGCACTCACCTTTGACGATGTTCTACTTGTACCCGCACACTCACAGGTGCTACCAAAGGAAGTAAGGTTAGAAAGTAAACTAAGCCGTAATATAACCTTAAATACCCCTCTACTCTCTTCTGCCATGGACACTGTGACTGAAACAAAAATGGCAATTGCCATGGCACGTCAAGGTGGCATCGGTGTTATTCATAAAAAGATGCCTCTGGAACAACAAGCAGAGATGGTACTCAAAGTAAAACGAAGTGAGTCAGGCATGATTGTTGATCCAATCACGCTACCGCCTGATGCAAAATTGCAAGATGCTGAAGATTTGATGCGTGAATATCGCATCAGTGGCATACCAATCATTGAACCTGATGGAAAGCTACAAGGCATCATCACTAATAGAGATATGCGCTTTGAGGAAGACTATACACTGCCAATCTTTAAACGTATGACACGTGATGACTTAATTACTGTTCCTGTTGGAACAACCTTAATTGAAGCCAAAGAAATCTTGCGTAAACACCGTGTTGAAAAACTTTTGGTGGTTGATGATAATTACCTTTTAAAAGGTCTCATTACTATTAAAGATATTCAGAAAAACATAAAATATCCGCTTTCTGCTAAAGACAGTCTTGGTCGTTTAAGAGTTGCCGCAGCAGTAGGTGTGTCTGGGGATTTAGAGGCTCGAGCCAACGCCCTAGTCCAAGCTGGTGTTGACGCCCTTGTACTAGACAGCGCCCACGGACACTCACAAGGCATCATGGATGCTTTGAAGTTCTTAAAGAATAAATTTCCAACGGATGTCATCGCTGGCAACATTGCCACCTCAGAAGCAGCACAAGCATTGATAGACAATGGCGCAGATGCCATCAAAGTTGGCATCGGTCCAGGTAGCATTTGTACAACACGTGTTGTTACAGGTGTAGGAATGCCTCAACTCACAGCCATTATGGACTGTGCAAGCATCGCAAGTGCGAACAAGGTGCCGCTAATCGCAGATGGTGGCATAAAAATGACAGGTGACGTCGCCAAAGCGCTAGCAGCAGGCGCAGACACTGTGATGATGGGCAGTATGCTTGCTGGTACAGATGAATCACCTGGGGAAAATATTCTGCGTGATGGTCGTCGCTACAAGGTTTACAGGGGCATGGGCAGTCTCGGCGCAATGGCTGGTGGTAGTGGCGACAGGTACTTTCAAGAAGATGCCAAAAAGTTTGTGCCCGAAGGCATCGAAGGCATCGTCGCTTATAAAGGTAAAGCCGAGGAGGTCATTTATCAAATCGTTGGTGGCTTACGGTCAGCTATGGGTTACTGCGGTTCGCCAGATATTGCTGCCTTGAAACAAGCCCAGTTTGTCACCATTACACAAGCAAGTCTGATTGAATCGCATCCACACGACATTACTATTACGAAAGATGCACCTAACTATAGTTTGAGTAGGAAATCCTAAACGCCAAAGTTAGCTATATCCAAACACGCAAATTTGATATAAACTCCTTTTAGCAATGTCGTCACAAAAAAGTAGGTCTCTCAACACAGGTGTACTCACACTTCAAAACCTCATGATTGTTGGGCTGCTTATCGCAGCGCACAGCACCAACGATGCTTATGCTGGTATCCTCTCTCCTCTATTGCCAAGTTTGCAGGAACGTTTTGCAATTGGAGAGACTTTACTTGCTAGCTTTGTTGCCACTGTCTCTTTTTCATCTAACGTGCTGCAACCAGTCTTTGGCGCAATTTCAGATAGGTTTGGGGCAAGAAAAATTGCAGCAATTGGCTTAATCGCTGGTGCTTGCTTGATGTCACTCATTGGCATTGTGCCAAATGTAGGCACACTCTTTTTGCTATTGATTGTCGGTGGGCTTGGCTCTGCTGCCTTTCACCCTGCTGCTGTAACAATTGTACGCACTGCCACCTCTGAAATCAGCAATAAGACGCTCACCTTTGGAATTTTCACCTCTGCTGGACCATTGGGTAACGGCATTGGACCACTCATTGTGCTGGCACTTATTGGCGCTCTTGGTCTATCAGCAACACC
Organism: uncultured Deinococcales bacterium; assembly: GCA_937934635.1. The sequence continues at coordinate 842 of CALGZD010000261.1, read as the reverse complement.
TTGGTTAATGATTCCTGGCATTCTATTTGGCATCGCCATATTTCTCTTGGCACCAAAAGCTGAGACGATACAGAAAAAAGAATCGCAGAATATATCGCAAACACTTCGCAATGTTGCTTCCTTTGTGATTGGTCCAGTCGGTGCATTAGCGCTTGTGGGCATTTTTAGAAGTGTGACCTTTGTTAGCTTTCTCAACAGCGTACCGCTGTGGCTTGTTGAAAAAGGCTACGCTGCTGATAGCCTCATGATTGCTTGGACCTTGTTCACCTACAATGCTGCTTCGGCGCTTGGGATAGTACTGGGGGGTTGGCTCGAGCCTAGAATCGGTCGCTGGCGTATCATCATCGGTTCAACACTTCTCGCCTTTCCTGCTTGCTTTATCTTTTTGTTTATGCCCATTGGCTCTATTTCCTACTTTGCCAGCATCGTCATTGCAAGCATTTTGGTCAACTGCTGCATCGCATCCTTAGTTATCAGCGCACAAGACCTAGCCCCCAATGCAGTTGGCGCAGCCTCAGGAATGCTCATGGGTCTTACATGGGGCATGGCCGGAATTATTTACATTGGCATAGGTGCATTGCAGGAAATCATCGGCATACAGCCATCGCTCTATGTAGCCTTTAGCTTTTTGCTGCTTGCTTCGCTGCTTGCGTTCATCATCTTCAAAACAAGGTTTGGGCAAAAACAAGCACTTTAAAAGCTAATTCTGTGGTTTCTTATCAATCTTACTTTGGGGGAGAAAGCATCCATTGATCTACCTCCCACATACTGACAGTCTCATCAGACAATACTTCTAATAGCTCCAAAAACCCCATTTTGTCTCCATCAATTTCCGAGACGAA